>JACQDI010000965.1 GCA_016201195.1 Acidobacteriota bacterium
GAATAGCCGCGAGCTCATGCCGCCGCCGAGCAGCGTGTTCAGCACGTAGGTGCTGTAGCGCCGGTCGTCGGCCAGCGGGTAGCTCGGCACGCCCAGGCAGAGATGGACCTGTTCGAGCGCGGGCTTGTCCCGCAGAGAGATGATCGCGTGAGTCGAAGGGGTGCGGTCCGGTTCGGGCATGGACCGCGGCTCCAGATCCCCGAACGCCTGTTCCACCAGGCGCATCAAGCGGTCATGGTCGAGCCGGCCGGCGGCGGTCACCAGGATATTCGACGGCGCGTAGGTCCCGCCGTAGTAGTCGAACAAGTTCTCCCGATGGAAGCTCTTGATCGTCTTCTTGTTCCCGATAATGGGCTTCCCCAAAGAGTGATCCTTCCAGAAGTTGGTCGAAAAAATCTCGTGGACCAGGAAATCCGGATTATCCTCGTCCATCTTCAGCTCTTCGAGCACCACCCCCTGCTCGCGCTGGATGTCATCCTCGCGGAAGACCGGGTGCAGCACCAGGTCCGACAGCACGTCGAACGCGAGCTGCACGTGCTCATCCAGCACCTTCGTGCTGAAGCTGATCATTTCCTTGGCGGTGAAGGCGTCGAGATGCCCGCCCACCGAGTCGACCGAGCGGGCGATGTCCTCGGCCGAACGCGTGGTGGTGCCCTTGAACACCATGTGCTCGATGAAGTGCGAGATGCCGTTCTGCTCCAGCCGCTCCTGCCGCGACCCGGTCTTGACCCATACGCCGATCGACACCGAGCGGACGTGCGGCATCGCCTCGGTGATCACGGAGACCCCGTTGGGCAACCCCGCCTTCTGGATGTTGCGGATTTCCGACTCGCTCACCGGCACGTGTTTTCCCTGAAAGATCTGATCGACATGCCGCCTGGAGAGCGGCACGCTTCCAGCTTAGCATAAATTCGGTGAATGGTAATAAGATCATTCTTTTCAGTTATTTACGGTCTCATACTATAATGAGAGACAGGATGCCGCAGCCGCTCCTCGGACTGGAAAAATTCGACCTGGTTCGCATCGTCACCGCACAAGGCGAGCCGCCCTGGCGCGCCAGCCAGCTCTATGGCGGCCTCTACCGCGCCCGCGCGGCAACCCTGGATCGGATCCGCGGACTGCCCGCCGCGCTCCGCCGCGCCCTGGAGCAGGATTTCGAGGTCGGCCAGCCGGCCATCGAGGGCCAGTTCCGCTCGGCTGACGGTACTGTCCGGTACCTGCTCCGCCTGGCCGACGGGCAGACCATCGAGACCGTCTGGATGCCGGAGCCGGGCCGCGATACGCTCTGCATCTCCACCCAGGTCGGCTGCCCGGTGGATTGCAAGTTCTGCTTCACCGCCCTGCTGGGCCTGTCGCGCAACCTGACCGCCGGGGAGATCGTGGGCCAGGTGCTGCTGGCGGCGCCGCCCCAAACGCCGCGCCTCAACATCGTGATGATGGGTATGGGCGAGCCGCTGCTGAACCTGCCCCAAGTGATCCGGGCCACGCGCCTGCTGGCGGACCCGGAAGGCCTGGGCCTCTCGCCCCGGCGCATCACGCTTTCCACCTCCGGGATCACGCCGAAGATCGCCGAGCTCGGGCGCGAGCCGGTGCGTCCCAAGCTGGCCGTGTCGCTCAACGCCTCGACCGAAGAGATGCGCGAACGGCTCATGCCGATCACCAGGAAATATAAGCTGGCCGGGCTGCTCGAAGCCTGCCGGGCCTATCCATTGCGCCCGTGGGAGCGTTTGTCGTTTGAGTATGTGCTGCTCCGTGGCGTGAACGATTCCGACCAGGACGCCCGCCGCGTGGTTCGCTTGCTCGCCAACCTGAAGTGCATGGTGAACCTGATCGCTTTCAATCCCGGCCCGGGGATCGACTTTCAGACCCCGTCCCCGGAGCGGGTTCTCGCCTTCCAGCAGATTCTCAAGCGCAGCTTCCCCTGCTTCATCCGCAAGCCCCGCGGCCGGGATATTTACGCCGCGTGCGGGCAGTTGAAAAGGACCCAGGAGTCAGAATGCCGGTAGCGGTGTTAGACTAAGAGGCATGGATCTTGAGAAAACCATCGAGTTCATCCTGGAGAATCAGGCAAAGACTTCGGCCCAAGTGGGCGAGGTCTCAGCCCAGATGGGCCAGTTGACGGCCTATGTGAGTCAGCTCCAATCCCTGGTCGGGCGGATCGCCCAGCAACAACTGGAACTGACCCAACACATGAACGAGTTCCAGCAAGGAATCAGCGCCGCTTTTGTGGCCCTCGCGGAGGCGCAACGCCACACCGACGAGCGCATGGACGCGCTGGTCGCCGTGGTCGACGACCTGGTCCGACGGCGCCCGCCCCAACAGTAATCACCAGATGACTTCCTCGCCCTCGCTCAAGCCCGCCAGCACCACGGCGTGGGTGTTGTTGTGCATGCCCAGCCGGATTTCCCGCTTCTGGGCGCCTTCGCCCTGGCGGACCGTGGCGTAGGTCTTGCCGTTTTCCTCGATCACCGCCTCGCGCGGGATCTGGGGCACCTTTTCCTCGATCTTGAATTTCACATCGGCGCTGGCGGAGAGGTCCGGAATCACGCGCGAGTCGCGGGCGCCGATCGAAAAGCGCACCGGAATCATCTTCACGTAGAGATCGCGGGCGCCGCGGCCGCGGCCGCTCATGCCCGAGGTGGCCATCGCCCCCATGGAGGTGAGGCGCCCCAGGAACTCCAGGTCGGGATACGCTTCGAGGCGAACAGTGGCCGGCTGCCCCAGCGCCAGGCCTTGGCTGTCGGACTGGTTCACGTACCCGTTGACCACCATCTTCGAGAGGTCCACGATCTGCATGAAGTAGGAACCCGGGTAGACCTGGTCGCCCTCTTGAACCTGCCCGAACTGGCCCGAGCGATAAATGGGCTGCATGACCACCAGACCGTCGATGGGAGCCTTTATGTCCATGCGCACCAGGTTGTGGTTGTGGCGTTCGACGTGGTTCTGCTCCTGACTCACCTGTATTTCCAAGCTGCGCAGATTGGCCTGCTGCGAAAGCTTTTTCAGCCGGACCTCTTCCTGGATCTGCTTGTAGCGCGCCGCCGCCTCCTCGACGGCCAGCTTCATCTTCTCGGCGTCGATGGCCGAGCGGATCTCGGCGGTTTTCAGATCGAGCAGCGCCTTGTCGTGATCGGCCTTGGCGCTGCGCAGCAACTGCTGTTCGGTCTCGTTCTCGATGGCGATCTCAGCCCGGCGCTTCTCAACCATGGCCTTGGCCTGGATCACCTGCGCCTTGTGGTCCTCCAGGCGCTCCTCTTCCCACTGGTTGTCGAACTCGGCGATCGGGTTGCCCTTTTTCACGAGCGAGCCCGGCTTGGCCAGCTTGAGCAAGATGAGCTGGGAGGGAGTGCTGCTGCCGCCGCCGCCGCGGGGTCCCTCGTGTCCGCGCAATTGGGGCGCGGTGATGGCCGCATAGTTGCTGGCCCCCACCGTGCCGCTGATCCGAAGTGACTTTTCAAACGTGCCCAAGAAGACCTTGGCGGTATGCGCCACGCCCTCGCCGCCCCTGCCCTGCCCGGCGGGCTGCGGCCGGCGGCGCGCATTCCACACCACTACGGCCACCGCCACAAGAGCCAGCATAACCAGCAGTTTCCCCACCCGCGGGCCGCGCCGCTGGGGCGCCGGAGCGGGTGAGGGGCCAGCCGGCTCCAACGGAGTCGGAACAGGCATCGCCGGCTCCGGAGAGGCCAGCCCCGCGCTCCAGAATACCCCCCATTTCCAGGTCGGCCCGGTCATCGCTCGTAGTGTACCAAACGTTAGAGTAGGCGGTAGTTACACTGTCATTGTTACAGCCCTGATGACCCGACTGCCGCTGTTGCAAGTCGAGCCTCACCTCTTCTTCATGGTCACGGCCAATCCGCCGGCTTGCATGTAGAACACGGTTTCGAGGTCCGGATTTCGCGTCACGGCCGCCACGTATTCCGGAACCATTCTCACGTTGTGCGCCAAAATCAGGCCGCCAGGCCGCACGAGCGGA
>JACQDI010000971.1 GCA_016201195.1 Acidobacteriota bacterium
ACCCTGGCCGCCCAGCTTCAGAAACACTGCCACCTGCTTTCGGAAGACGCCCGCGCCCACCGCGACGAGCATTCGCTCGAAGTCCAGTTGCCGTTCCTGCAGAAGCTCCAGCCCCACCTCCGATTCGTGCCCATCGCTGTCGGCATTGATGCCTTCGAGGCTCTGGAAATGCTCGGCCACGCCATGGCCCAGGCCGTTACCGCCGGCCGCCAGCGCGTCCTGATCGTCGCTTCGAGCGACATGAACCACTTCGAGAACGACGAGCGCACCCGCCTCAAGGACCGCCGCGCCATCGACCAGGTCCTCGCCCTCGACCCGCGCGCCCTCTACGACACGGTCCGCCGCGAGCACATCTCCATGTGTGGCTACTGTCCCGCCGTCTCCATGCTGATCGCCGCCCGCGACCTGGGCGCTAAAAACGCCGAACTGATCCGCTATGGCACCAGCGCGGACGTCTCCGGCGACTACAACCGCGTCGTCGGCTACGCCGGCTTGGTGGTCTGGTAGGGTAGCCCTCCGACTTGCCCGGAGTCGCCACCCTCTCCAGTTTCTTCGGCCTGCTCGCCTTGCGGCGAATTTCGGAAGTCGTCATTCACCGCTCACGGCGCCGGGAGAAAGTTCTCCAGGACCCACACTTCTCCCTTGCCTGTTCCGGCAGTGAACGCGATCCGTGTTCCATCGGGATGCACGCGCAGGTCACGGGCAACTGGGCGGTAGGTTATCTCCCGACGCCCCTGCTTTTCACACTGCCTCCATCACCGAAGGTCCCGCAAACCGACGCAAGAACGGGGGAGGCAAACTTCGCTTCGTGGTCCATCTGATCCCGCCATCCCGGCCGGAGATCGCGAGCCCCACACGGCCGGGTGTCGACTCGGGGAAGCCGTTTCCGGCAAATCCACTGGCAGTCGTGAACTCACCAGTCGAAGCGACCGTGAACGGGAAGGCGGCGGAGGTGCTAGCGGCCGTGGGATACCCCGGCGCTGTGGATGCCTATCAGGTGAATTTTCGGATCCCCCCGGACACGCCGCGCGGATTGGCCACGATCCGATTGAGCGCGGCGTGGATTGTCGGGCCTGAGGTGACGGTCGCGGTTCAATAAGGGTGCGTCGCCCAGGTAGACCGCTACTCAACAAAGAGAGATCCCGCCGGCGTCGCTGGTTTTCGGCTGCGGGAGGACCGCCGCCTCGCCCCCGAGGACTTCCGCGCGCCCGTCGGCCTGCGCCGCCGCGTTTTCTTCGCCGGCTCCTCCACCGCCGCCGCTACTTCAACGGCCTCTGCTCCCCCCGCCTCTTCGCCCGTCGCCTCTTCACCGCTCCGCCTCCCCCCCTCTTCGCCCCGCGCATCCAACTCCGTCCCCGGAAACACCCGCAGCCCTCGCTCCGCATCCGCCTCGTTGCGCACCAGCCCCTTGTCCTGGGCCAGGTTCAGGACCTCCTCAAACTCTGTGAACCCATACTCCTGGAGGCTGAACCCCGGATGCGCCGCGCGGAACAGCGCCCCCAGCTCCTTGGCCGGCATACCTACGGACAAGAACTGCCGGTTGTCTTCGAGCACCGACCGCAGCAGCGGCATGGCGTCCTCGCGGCTCAGCGCCGGCGGCGCCACTGCTTCTACCCGCTCCACTACGAACCCGCCTTCGCGCTTGTGCAGGCGCACGTGCCCCGCCGCCGCCAGCCTCTGCACGAGGTCGGAAAACGCGCTCGTGCCGTAGTCGCGCTCCGAAAATGCCGGGTCCAGTTGCAGCATGGTGCTCTTCAGCAAGCCCAGTTGCGCCTTTACCTCGCGGCGCTCGAGCGCGCTCATGGCCCGTTCGAGCAGCGGCAGCGCGTGCTCCAGCGGCAGCGCATCCGCCCGCCGCTCCCGCGGTTGCTTGTGCTGCTGCCCGCTTCCCCGCTGCTGCGGCTGTCGCGCCGGCCCCAGCAGCGATTCGTAGCTGATGAACTCGTGGCAATTCCGTTGCAGAATCGTGCTGGTGAAGGCCTTCCCGCCCACAATGAATACCCGCTTGTTGTACTGCTTCAGCTTCTCCACCAGGGCCATGAAGTCGCTGTCCCCGCTCACGATGGTGAATGCGTTGATGTGGTCGCGCGTGAACGCCATCTCCAGCGCGTCCAGCGCCAGGTTGATGTCCGCCCCGTTTTTGTCGCCGCGCGGGGAAGGGTCCCGCTGCACCATTTGTACCCCGTACTCAGTCAAAGCCCGCGTCGCGCTCGCTTGCCTTCCCCAGTTCGCATAGGCGATCTTGGTGACGATCTCGCCCCGCTCCTTCAATCCTTCCAGCACCGCCGATACATCGAACTCCCGACCCAACGTCGACTTCACACCGATCTCGATGTTGTCGTAGTCGATGAAGACAGCGATCTTCAATCTCTCTTCCATATCCACGAGTATGACACACCCCGGTAGTCCATGTAATTTTTGCTCACACTGTGTCCCGCAAAACTACAGTCGAAGCGCACCGCCTTCCATCCTAAACCATTGGTTTTGTTAGGGAACGCACTATTGGCCCGTGAATTGCTACCCCTAGCGGCATGACACTCACGGGATTATCCAACCGCGGCCTGCTGGTCATCGCCGTTCTGGTGGGAATCCTGTGGGGATTGATCTTCGCCGAGCGCGCCATCATCCGCCGCGCCCACCGCGAAAGCCAGTTACTGCTCCGCTCGCGCCCCTCCATGCCGGTCCAGTACGCGCAGCCGTCTCTTAGCCGCCCTTTGCGTCGAGGTTGATCTCGAAATACAGCAATTCCTGCCCCGTCCGCGCGTCCCGAATCCCCCGGATGTAAACCTTCGATCCCGGAATCCGGTTCTTCACGATCCGGAAATAGAAAAACCCCTGCGCCCGGTCCCCCGCCTGCACCGCCGGAGCCACGAACGCCTTGGCGCTGATCATCGGCTCTTCCTTCGCCCGCCGGCCCCTTCCGATACCCGGAAGCCCCGGACCCTTTCCGAGGTCCGGCGCCGTAACTCTTCCGGTTCGCAGCACGTCCTCCGGCGGCACCGCGTCCACCGTCTGCCCGTCGGAGGTGATCAACTGCACTCGCATCTTGCTCAATTGCAGCGCCCGGTCTGAGCCGTTAATCACCACCACCAGCACCGGCACCACCCCCAGCTTGGCTGGATCCGTTTTGCCGAACGTCTGCTTGACCTTCTCCCCGCTGTCGTAGGCCTCGACCGCCAGCGTCACCTTGTCCGCCGTCTGCCGCGCCCGCGGCTCCTGCGCCCACACCGTAGCAAACGCGACCAGAAGGATGGCATAGTCTAGTTTGGGCATGTTCTTTCTCTACAACCTCCTGGCCGCGCTGGTCCTGGTTCCCTACTACCTGTACCGCGCCCTGCGCCACGGCCGCTATGGCGGCACTCTGCGCCAGCGCCTGGGATTCCTCGACCCTTCTCTATCACAGACCGGCCGCGCGACCGTCTGGTTACACGCCGTTTCGGTCGGCGAGGTTCTTTCCTGCCAGGAACTGGTGGCTGGCCTGCGCCGTGCCTTTCCGCACGCCCGCATCCTGGTTTCCACCACCACCGCCACCGGCCATACCATGGCCCGCGAAAAACTGAGCAACCTCGCCGACGGATTCTTTTACGCCCCGCTCGACTTTCCCTTCGCGGCCCGCCGCACACTCCACGCCCTTCGCCCGCGCCTGGTGATCATCGCTGAAACCGAGATCTGGCCCAACCTGTTCCGCCACGCGAAACGACTCGGCGCCGGCTTGCTGGTGGTGAACGCCCGTCTCTCCGACCGCTCCGCGCCTCGCTACCGCGCCTTCCGCTTCTTCTTCCGCCGCGTGCTCGCGCTGCCCGATGCTATCCTCGCACAGTCGGATCTCGACCGTAGCCGTCTCCTCAATGCCGGCGCACCCCCGGAAAGGGTCGTTGTGGGCGGCAACCTGAAGTTTGATTTCCGCCCCTCCCAGGCCCCGCCGTCTCCGGAGATCCTCGCTCTGCTCGAAAACCGCCGGCCCGTAATCCTCGCCGGCAGCACCCGCGAGACCGAGGAGCAGCCGGTCCTCCAGGCTTTTCTTCAAGTGTCTGAGCAATACAAGGATGCGATCCTCATCCTAGCCCCTCGCCACCCCGACCGTTTCGATGCCGTCGCCGAGTTGCTCTCCCAATCCGGTATCCCCTTCGTGCGGCGCTCGCGGCTGCCGTCGTCCTCCGCGCCCATTTTGCTCCTGGATTCCCTGGGCGAGCTGGCGTCTTTGTACGCCCTAGCCGATGTAGTGTTCATCGGTGGATCACTGGTCAACTGGGGCGGCCACAACGTCCTCGAGCCAGCATTTGTCTCGCGCCCTGTCATTGTCGGTCCCCGAATGCAAAATTTCCGCGCCATCGCCGACGCCCTTCTCGCCGCCGGCGGGCTCATCCAGATCGAAGGCCCGGGTGAGCTCGGCCCGGCCATGCTTCGCCTCCTCGATCACCCCGTGGAAGCCGCCGCCATCGGTGAGCGGGCCCGCCGCCTTGCTGAATCTCACCGCGGCGCCACTGACCGCGCCCTCGACCGCGCCACCGCGATCTACCACGCCGCCGTCCCAGACCCGCCTCCCGGCCCTCTCGCCCGCCTCGCGCTATGGCTGCCCGCTCGCATCTGGGAAGCGGTGGCCCGCCGCCGACGCCCGCGCCCCCGGCGCCTGTCCACTTTCACCATCAGTATCGGCAACCTCACCGCCGGCGGCGCCGGCAAGACCCCGGTGATTCTCTGGCTCGTCGAGCAACTCCAGTCCCGCGGCCTCTCCTGCGCTGTCCTCACCCGCGGCTACCGCCGGGCCTCGCAGGACCTCGCCGTGCTCGCTCCGGGCGACTTCGCTTCCGCCGCCGAAACCGGCGACGAAGCTCAGCTCCTCCTCCGCCGCTCCCGTCTTCCCCTCGGCATCTCCGCCGACCGCTACCGCGCCGGAACCGAAATTGAGCGCCGCTTCCATCCCGACGTTTTCCTCCTCGACGACGGCTTTCAGCACCGCCAACTCTCGCGGGACCTCGACCTGGTTCTCATCGACGCAACCGCCCCCTTCGGCGGCCGCGAGCTGCTGCCCCTCGGACGCCTCCGCGAGCCTCTCTCGGCCCTCGCCCGCGCCCATGCCATCCTGATCACCCGTGCCGAACCTTCCGATCGCTGGGACGGTCTCCAACAGGAAATCCGCCGCCACAACTCCCGCGCCCCCATCTTCCTGGCCCGCTTCGAACCCGCCGCCTGGGTCGACGCCTCCACCGGCGAGGAAAAGCCTCTGGACTTTCTCCGCGACCGCCCCGCCCTGGCCTTCTGCGGCATCGGCAACCCGCGCTCGTTCTTCGGCGCCCTCGAAACCCTCGGCCTCACCTTGGTCGCCCGCGTGGCCTTCCCCGACCATCACCGCTACTCCCCGAGCGACCTCGCCCGCCTCCGCGCCCAGACCCTCGTTACCACCGAGAAGGACCTAGTGAACCTTCCGTCGCTCCCCCCGTCGCTCTACTGGCTCAAGACCCGCGTCGTTCTCGACAAGCCTGCAGATCTCCTCAGTCTGATGCCATCGGCGTCCATCGGCCTCCATCGGCGGTTCCAGCCATGAATATCCTGGTGCGGGCCACCAACTGGGTCGGCGACGCGGTGATGTCGGTGCCCGCCGTGTGCGCCATCCGCGACCTCCACCCCGGCTCGCGCATCACCGTCCTGGCCCGTCCCTGGGTCGCTGAGCTATACTCGCGCGAAAACTTCGCCGACCAGGTCCTGCTCTGCGAGGACCGTGGCATGCGCGCCCGCCTCCACCTGGCCTCTGAGTTGCGCGCCCAGCGCTTCGACTGCGCCATCATGCTCCCGAACTCCTTCGACGCCGCCCTGGTCGCCTGGATGGCCCGCATCCCTCGCCGCATCGGTTATGACCGCGACGCGCGCCGCTTCCTGCTCACCGATCCCATCCCCGTCCCCGTCCCCGGCTCCATTCCGCCCCACCAGCGTTTCTACTATCTCGAGCTATTGCGCCGCGCCGGCTTCCTGGCCACACTGTCCGAGTGCCCCGAGATCCGCCTCCACGCCGATCCCGCCGCCGGCCGCGAGTTGTTTCGCTCCTTCGGTCTCCGCGCCGATCGCGTGATCGGGGTCAGCCCCGGCGCTGCTTTCGGATCCGCCAAGCGCTGGCTCCCCGAACGCTTCGCCGAAGCCGCCTCCACCCTTGGCGTCGAAAACGACGCCGAGGTCGCCCTCTTCGGCGCCGCCTCCGAAGCCGAGTTGTGCGCGGCCATCGCCCGCTCCATCGGCCCGCGCGCCCACAACCTCGCCGCCCGCACCTCGCTCACCCAGTTCCTCGACCTGGCCTCCGCCTGCTTCGCCTTCCTCACCAACGACAGCGGCGCCATGCACATCGCCTCCGCCGCCGGTGTCCCCACCGTCGCCGTGTTCGGGGCGACCGATCACGCCGCCACGGGCCCCTCCGCTCCCCTGGCCCGCATCGTCCGCACCCCGGTCGAGTGCAGCCCCTGCCTGCTCCGTGAGTGTCCCATCGACCACCGCTGCATGACCCGCGTCGAAACCGCCACCGTCGTCGCCGAGGCCCGCCAACTGGTAGCCTTATCTGTTCATGGACACCCGCACCAAGATCATTGACCTCGACCAGGCCAAGACCCTCGCCGCCCGCCGCCCCCTCACCATCGCCCACGGCGCGTTCGACGTCCTGCTCGTCGACCACGCCCGTGCGCTCTCCCGCCTGTGTTCCCCCGACTCCACCCTTCTCGTGGTTGTTTACCAGGACGCCCCGATCCTCAACCCCCAGGCCCGCGCCCTGCTAGTGGCCGCCCTGGCCTGCGTCGACTATGTCTTGGTGTGGCCCCAATCCTCCCTGGATTCCGTCCTCCAGGATCTCCGTCCCGCCCGCGTCGAACAAGTCCCCGACGAACGCAATATAATCGTGGAGATACAGAAAAGGCATGTAGTGTAA
>JACQDI010000972.1 GCA_016201195.1 Acidobacteriota bacterium
GCAAGACGCAGAAGTCGGGGAATGTCGGGGTGCTGCCGACACGCCGATGCTCTCAACATAAGGGTCGCCGGAAGTTTGGCGTCCGCCGAACCGGCTCCCCGTAGTGGACAATCTTCGAACTCTGTTCCTTGCCCCGCCGACGGAGATGAGGCTGTTATTCCATCAGACGCAAGAGCTTGGAGCAGTTGGTTGAATTCCACGGCAGAAGGTGCTAATTGCTTTCGCCCCCGCGGGGGGAGAGACATCATGCTCGCGAGGAAGATTTTGACCAAAATGGCGAGGCGTAGGCGCCACAGCCACGGGGCGCCTCCCTCGTGCGCGCGTAGATGCGACATTATTGGACAGCCGGTGCCAAACTATCTCCGGAGCGGGAGCGAGAAATCGCACCCAGCCGGGCTGAGTGTCGGCTTCGTACCCGGATAGACCTCACCGGCGTCCCACCGCAAACCGCAGCTCGGCTTCCGCGCTTTTCACCCGGTATGTTCCCGTGACTTCCCCCGCTTCGGCTTGCGCCTGGCCGACTTCAGCCTGGTTCAATTCGACAATGGTCCCGAGACGTTCGCGGTAGCGGGCGCCAGCCAGGTGGACGGCTTCCCGCGCGTACTCTGCCCGCAGTTTGAGCGCGGGAAGCGATTGCAAGCCGTTCTGAAGCTGGACGTAGGCGGTGCGCGTTTCGAGCGCTATCTGCTGCATCAGCTCCTCGATGCTACTCTCAAGCAATCGCAGGCGCGCTTCCGACTCCTCAATTTCCCCTTCCAGTTGAAATCCGGTGAACACAGGCAGCAGCAGGCCGGCCCCGCCGGCTAGCAACTGGCGGGCCAGCACGTTTGTGAACCGCGCGTACCCGCCGCTGAAGACGAAGGACAGAAACGGCTTGCGCCGGCTGCGTGCAAGCTGAACGGATTCTGCAACCGCCTCCCGTTCGGCCTGGAGCGACTGCAGATCTGGACGAAGCTGGTACGCCTCCTGGATCAGCTTCGACATGGGATCGGGCTGGGCCGGCGTGAGGTCGGGAGCCTGAAGATGGTAGTCGGCCTCCTGCGATGCACCCAGCGCACGGCCCAGATCCACGATAGCCGTCCGGACTGCGTTTTCCGCTTCGATTAAGTCCAGCTGCGCCTCCGAAAGCCCTACGCGGGCCAAGTCCAGGTCGAGCCGGGATCGGATCTTTCCCTCGTAGAACGCCTGAGCCTGACGCACCGTTGTCTCGCGGCTGCGCACGATCTCCGCGGCCACCTCCAACAGCCGGCGCGCACGCAGGAGACCGTAGAAGGCCCGCTCCGTACCCAGGATGACCAATGCCTCGGTGGCGGCCAGGTCGGCCTCGGCCGCCTCGCGCCGCCGCCGTTCCACACGCACTCCATGCTTGGTCCGGCCGAAGTCATAGGCGAGGTAGGAGGCGTTTAGGGAGTCGGCAAAGTTCCGGTAAAAGGGGGAATTCGGCAGTCCGATCATTCCTAACTGGTTCGTCCCGCCCGAAAGACCCATTTTGGCGATGCCGTTGAATCCAAGTTGTGGGAAGTAATCCGATCTGGCTTGCTTGATCCGGGCCTCAGCCCCCTCGATGGCCCGCTGCGCGGTGACCACGGCCGGATTCTGTCGCAGGGCCATCGCGACCGCCTCAT
The DNA here is from genome assembly GCA_016201195.1 of Acidobacteriota bacterium. Lineage (GTDB taxonomy): Bacteria > Acidobacteriota > Terriglobia > Bryobacterales > JACQDG01 > JACQDI01. Next base: position 1,626 of record JACQDI010000972.1, read on the forward strand.
CCAACGTCAACGAGATCCGGGTCTGCGCCAGCGCCGGGAAGACTACAACCAATAGAACCCAGAGCCTCATTGGTTCACCCTCACGCCGGCGCCATCGGTCAGTGTTCCCGCCGAGGCGGTAATGACTTGCTCCCCTCCTTTCAGGCCCTCCACGATTTGGATCCACTCCGGAGATTCCAGTCCTGTTCTTACTGTGCGGAGCTTGGCCTTTCCCGCTTCCACCAGGAAGACGGCGCGATCTTTGCCCTGCGGGCGAACGGCCGATACCGGGACCGTCACCGCCTGGTCAATCTTTTCTAGTTCCAGTTCGACTCTTGCTACCATGCCGGGTCGCAGGCGGTAACCGGGATTGGGAACGTCGATCTCGACGCGCATCGTGCGGCTGCCCGGATCGAGCACGCCGCCTGTGCGAGACACACGGGCCGGGAACGCTTCGCCCGGATTCGCATCTACTTGTACCTTGGCGTTCGTCCCGCGCTGACACGCACGGACCTTGGGTTCGGGCACATCTACCAGTACGCGCAGACGGTCCAGGCGGGCGATGGAGACTACCGGCGCCGCTTGCGTCCGGGACGACGAGGCGGCCTGTACCAGCGCACCGGGGTCGATGAACCGCTCTGTGACCACGCCCGCCATGGGAGCCGTGATGCGCGCGTAATCCATCAAAGTGTTCAGGGTCGCCAGTGCCGCTTTTGCCGTGGCTACGGCCGCCTCGGCGACTTCCACGTGCGCCTCAGCCGTTTTCAGCTTGCCGCTGGCGACGCCGAAGCTGCCGCGCGCCTGATCCACCTCCTGCTCGGGCAACACGTCGGGATCTTTGTCGTGGATCGCCTTCAGCCGCTTGTAGTTGATTTCCTGAAACTCCAAATCGGCCCGGCTCTGTTCGAGGGCGGCCCTGGCCTGCACCACATCGGCCTCCGCTTTCACGATTGCGGCCCGCTTCTCCTCCAGTCCTGCCACCACTTCCGGGACATCGATTTCGGCCAGCACGTCGCCCGGTTTCACCCAGTCTCCCATATCCACCTTGATCCATTTCAAATAGCCGGCGGTCTTCGCATAGACGGTTACCTGTTCATAGGGCATGATGGCGCCCGTCAGGCTGAGGCCGTCTGTAACGGTGCGGCGTTCCGGTTTGGCAACAGACACAGTAATCAGATCCGGCGATACGGCCTTGTCCGACGGCTCGTTCGAGGAACTGCTTGTAACGCCTCGCCCGGTCGAACAGCCCACGATGGCGAGAAGCGCAAGGGTCATCACACTGATGGAAAAGATTTTCACCGTTTGAACTCCACGTAAAGCAGCGGAACCACGAAAAGCGTGAGCACGGTCGAGGAGGCCAGCCCCCCGATGACGGCGCGCGCCAGCGGCATGCTGGGTTCGCCAGCATTGAGTGCGAGCGGCGCCAGCGCCAGCAGAGCCGCGCCGGCGGTCATCAGAATCGGCCGCAGACGGATCTGCGCGGCCTCAACTACGGCCTCCCGCGCAGCCACCCCGCGGCCGCGCAGCCGGTTGGCGAACTCGACCAGAAGCGTGCTGTTGGACTGGGCTATACCGATCATAAAGATGGTTCCCATGAACGACTGGATGTTCACTGTGGTCCCGGTTCCGAATAGGATCCACAGCACCCCGATCAGCCCCAGCGGGACCGCCAGCATCACGATCAAGGGATCGAGATAGCTGCGAAACAGCACCACCATCACGAAATAGATCAGCACCACGGCGAGGCCGAAACCGAACGTGAGCCCGCCAAAGGATTCGCGCATGGAGGCGACCTCCCCCCGCATTCGCACAAAATAACCCTCCGGCCATCTCTTGCCCGCCAATTTGCCCTCGATCTCGGCCGCCACCGAACCGATGTCGCGACCGTCGACGTTGGCATACACATCAATCACGCGGGTGATATTGCGGTGATTCACTTCGGTAGGAGCGAAAGTGCCCTCGATGGACGCGATATTGCGAACCAGCACCGGACTTCCGCCGGCGTTGCTGTTGTCGGGCCGCGATGCCGGCCGAAACATCCTCTCCATGGCTGCGCCTACGTGTTTTTGCCAGGCGCCGGTTAGCGGAACATCCAAGATGGTATCGATCGAGTGGATCGCCTCTTCTCGATACTGTGCGCCGACAAAATAGTGATTCCCGTTCCCCTCATCGATCCAGAAGGCCGGGTTGAAGTTGACGCTGGAATTCAGGCTGGTGACAATGTTTTTCACCGTCTCCTCGGCATTCACGCCGACCAAGGCCGCCTTGGTCCGGTCGATGGTGAGGTTCAATTGCGGATAATCCAGCTTCTGTTTGATACGGACGTCTGACGTTCCCGGAACGGCCTCCACCATGGCCTTGATCTCGCGGGCGATGTCGTGCGCCACTTCCAGACGATTCCCCTCGACCTGAATATCGACGGGCGACGGAAGGCCGAAATTCAGGGCCGAGCTGACCAGGCCGCCAGTCTCAAAAGAGAACTCCAGAAATGGGAACTTCTCCCGCAAGACACGCCGCAGGCGGCGGGCGTATTCGAATGAAGGAACGGAGTGGTCCTCGCGCAACTGGACCATCAGGTACGAGTCCATGGGACCGGCGTTCGTGGTGTAGGCGGCGGGCCAGTCGTATAGCACGCCGGTGTTGGAGATCAGCATCTGGAGATCTCTGGAAGGGATCTCTTCCCGGATCGCGCGCTCGGCCTCGAAGACGTATTGCTCTGTTTTCTCGATCCGTGTTCCCGACGCCGCCCGCATCTGGATGTTGAACTGGCCGGAATCCACCTGCGGAAAAAGCTCCTTGCCGATCAATGGGTAAAGCAACAGGGATCCGGCCGTTAATAACGCGATCGCGCTGAGCGAGACATATTTTTTGTCGAGAGTCCAGCGTAGCGCGCCGGCGTAGGATGCCTTCAGGCGCTCAAATGCCCGGTCGAAAGCCGTGAACCAGCCTGGATGCCCGCTGTCATGGCTCAAGAAGCGGGCGCAGTAGGCCGGTACGACACTCAGTGCCACGATGTAGGACGCCAGCATGGCGAAAGTCACGCTCAAAGCGAGCGGCGTAAAAAGGAATTTCCCGATGCCCGTCAGGAACACGACCGGTGCGAAGACCACCACGGTTACGACCGTCGCGACCAGAATGGGCATGCGTACTTCTTCGGCCGCATCGAGCGCCGCGACGCCCGGCGCCTTGTTCATCCCAATGTGGCGGTGCGTGTTCTCGAGGACTACGATCGAGTCGTCCACTAATCGGCCAACGGCCAGCGCCAGACCGCCCAGGGTCATCACGTTCAGGCTGTTGCCCGTGAAATAGAGCCCGACGATCGCAGTCAATACCGACAGGGGAATCGAGAGCAGGATCAGCGTTGTGGACCGGAAGCTGCCGATAAACACCAGAATCATCAGCCCAGCCAGGAGTGCGCCCAGGAGACCTTCGTGTTGCAGGTTCCGGATCGCCTTTCGTACATACACAGACTGGTCGAAAACCACGTCGAGGTTGATTCCTTTCGGCAAACGCGTGAGGATCTCTCCGATGGCTTGCTTCACCCCGTCCACTACCCCGACGGTGTTGGCCCCCGGCTGCCGATAGATCGGGATGTAGACCTGCCGCTTGCCGTCCACGTGCACGACGTTGGTTTGGATCTGGTGCGAGTCTTCCACACGACCTACATCGCTGATGAAGATGGGAGTACCCCGGTCGTCCAGCTTGATCGGAAACTGGTTCATCTGATCGACGTGCCTCACCATACCGTTGGCGTTGATCTGATAGTCGAGGTCGCCGATCTTAGCGTTGCCGGTTGGAATCAGGACGTTGAACGCGCGCAGGGACTGCACCACGTCCATCGGCGACAGCTTGCGGCCTTCCAACTTGCTTCGATCGACATAGGCGAGGACGCGCCGTATGCGGCCACCGTAGACAGCCGGCGCAATCACTCCAGTGATGCCCTGGAGGCGGTTCCGCAAGTCAAAGTAGGCCACGTCGTAGAGCTTCGTCTCGTCGAAGGTGGAGCTGCTGACGCTAAGAAGCACCAAGGGAACGCTCGCCGTCGGATCGAATGGCATCACCATCGGCGGAATGGTACCCGGCGGAAGGTAGTAGAGGTCCGAGATGGCCAGCGAGGAAACCTGGGACATAGCGGTGTTGGGATCGATATCGGGCCGGAAGTAATCGCGCACAACGCTGACCCCGATCATGGACCGCGATTCCTGCAGCGCGACGCCGTTGGCCTGGCCGGTCCAGCGCTCCAGGCGGCTGGTGATGTCTTTCTCCATCACCTCGGCCGGCATTCCCGGATAGAGCGTAAGAATCTGCACGGCCGGGGTTTTGAACGTCGGGAGGATGTCGGTGGGGATCCGGCTGGCGGCGACAAGGCCCAGCAGCAGGATGGTCAGCGCCCCCACCACAACCGCGTAAGGATTATCCAGAGCACGTCGAACCATTAGTACCCTCGGGCTTTGACCTGAGCGGCAGAGGCCAGCTCCAGCAGCTCGCTTTCCCGCAGGTCAGAAACGAGCGCATAGACTACGCCTCGCTGCTCGAACGCGGCCAGGCTGTAGCCCTTCATGGATGCGCGCCAGATCGGTGCGCCATCCACTTCCCAGCGGTCAAGCGCTGCGAGATTCACGTCCCTGCGGTGCAACTGGAATAGCGAGACGGGTCGGCCC
>JACQDI010000983.1 GCA_016201195.1 Acidobacteriota bacterium
GGTTGAAGCGGCCCCCCGTGGATTCGGCGATCTGGCGGAGCAGTTCGGGGTTCGAGCCATATTGGGCCAGCTCCGCTTCTTCGCGGTAGAAGCTGATTTCGGGGAACTTGGCCACCTCGCTCGCCGGGCGGATTCGGAACAGACCCTGGCGGCCCTCGATGGCTACGCGTCCCTGGTAACTGGACGCGGCCACGCGCTTCAGCGGGACGGCTTTGCGGAAGCCGTCGGGGCCCAGGACGTACAGGTCGGGCAGTTGCGCGGGCGCCTCGGCGCCCGCCTGGAAGCGGTAGCGCACGACGATCTCGTTGTTAGCGCTGTCGAATTCGGCGGCGGCTTCGGTGTCGGGGGCGCGCGGCAGCAAGTCTCGCAGCATGTTGGTCCACAGCCGGTCGAAACCCGGCCAGCCAAGCCAGTTGGCGCTCCAGCGCGCCTTGGCGTCGGAGGCGAACACCGCCGCGCGCCCCAGGCCATACTGCCAGCGGACGAGCAGCGGGTCCTTCTCGTCGACTTGCAGAATCGTTTCCGCCTGTGGCTTGGCGGTGAACCGCAGGTAGCCAAGCAGCGGCGGCGCCTTGGCCATCCCCACGTCTTCCAGGATCTCCACCTCGCGCGCGACCAGGACCTTCACCGGCTTCTCCACGGCCGAGGAGCCGGTGTGCTCCATCACGTCGCGCAGCAGCAACTGCTCGAGGTTGCCGAACTCGACCAGGAAATACGACTTGCCCTTGGCCAGGGTTGCTACCTTCTCCAAATACACGCGATTGACATCCTGGCCCAGGCCGACCGTGGAGATGGTCACCTGGTTGGCCGCCGCTTCCTTCGAGAGCGCCATACTGTCGCCCTCTTCCGAGATGCCGTCGGTGAGCAGAACGATGTGCCGGTAAACGGCCTTGACGCGCCGGATCTGCCGGTAGGCCTCGGAGAGCGCGGGCGCGATCTGGGTGCCGCCGTCGGGAGTGATGCCGGCGATGAGGCGCTTGATGGCCGCCGTGTTGTCCGCCTTGCGCATGGGCACGGCCCACTGGAAGGAATTGTCGAAGATCAGCACGCCGACCTGATCGATGGGTCGCAAGTTCTCTACCACGCCGATGGCCGACAGGCGCGCCAGCTCCATCTTCTTGCCCTCCATGGAGGAGGACTTGTCAACGATGAGCACCACGGCAGTTCCTTCGGGCGTGCGCGGCGGGGCGAGCTTGGCCGGAAGCATCTTCTCCACCGGGTCATCGTCTTGCTGGCGCTCGACGTAGACGTTGTTCTCGCCGGCCACCAGGGCGTAGCCGCCGCCCTCGCGCACGTATTCCTCGAGCCGCTTTTTCTCCGCGCTGGGCCAGGCTTCGTAGTCGTGGTTGACGGCCAGCACAACCTGGAAATCACGCAGGACCCTGGGCAATAGTCCCGGCGACTCGATGACGTCGAAGCGCGCGGCGTCGAGCACCTGGCGCAGGTGCTGGAGCACGTCGGGCGGTTCTTTGGAGACGAGCAGCAGCCGCGGCCGCCGCAGCGAGACCACGCGGTCGAAGCGCACCTGGCCGAGATCGGGCGCGGCGACCAGGCCGGCGACCGGCGTGGCACCAGCGGCGTCCAACTGGGCGCGCACTCGCAACGCGTTCGGTCCCTCCGCCAGCTTCACCTCGGTCCGGCCGATGGACTTGCCCTCGGCGGTGATCTCGAGCGTGGCCGGCGCGGCCCGGGGGCTCGACACCACGACCTCGATCTGGAATTTCTCGCCGGTGAAGGCCTGCGCTGGCAGTGTGACCGACTCGAGCTGCAAGGTTGGGCGCCGGCTGCCGTCGAGGGCGTAGGTGTCGACCGGAATCCCCAGCAGGCGGGCCTGGTAGATGGCCCGCTCCACGCTGCCCGCGTTCTCCTGGCCGTCGGAGACGAGCAAGACGCGGGGGACGCGTCCCTCGGGGAGCCGCCCGATGGCGCTGCGAACGGCCGCTTCTAAGTTTGTGGAGCGGGCTTCGGGACCTCCGCCGACGCGGCTGAGATCCTCTTCGGGCTGAAGGGCACGCGTGGTCGCGGCGAACGGCAGCACTTGCAGGCTGTGGCGGCCGCGCTCGGCGCGCAGGCGGGCGATCAACTCCGATTCCTTCTTGCGATCTTCGGTCGGCACGCTCGCCGAGGTGTCGGCGAGCACGGCCAGAGCCACCTTGCGCTCGAACACGGTCAGCTTCGGCTCGGCCAGCGCGAGGGCTACCAGGGCGAGCATCACCGCCTTCAGAACCAGCGCGCCGCGGCGGTGGGTCTTGCGCCACTCCCATGCCGCCCAGGCGGCAACCACAGGAAGCATCAGCGATACCCATGGACGCAGGAAGCTCACGCGAAAACCTCCTCGGGCGCGCGCCCCAGCCTGGATTTCTCAGCAGAAGTGGGCCACAAGGGTCCACACGAGTGGGGACCCGGCACGCTGGAGAGCGTGCACACTGTCAGGAGCCATGTGACGCGGACGGTCACGTGTGAACCTCCTCGGGCTGATGCGCCGGAGTGACATGCAGGCTCACCGGCTCCGGCCGGCGGGCGGCGGGCGCGGCGGCGACCGGGTTGCGCCCGTAGAGGATCCACTCGGCGAGCAGCCCCAGGGCGCCGGCCAGGGCGAGCCACGGCCACAGATCGCGGCGGGCGGCCGAACCGCCGGCTGCCGGAGGCACGCCCTGGCGGACCCCGGCCGGCGGCGTCCACCGCGTTTCTCCCACCTCGGGCAGGCTCAACGTGTAGACCAGCTCACGCTCGGGCAGCGTCATGCGCACGGTTCCCGCCTGCGCGGCAAACAGCCGGAGCCGGTTCCCGACCAGGGTGGACGCCAGGCCGCGGATCTGTGGCGCGGTGATCTGGATCTGGTCCCGGCGGGTTCCCTCACGCGTCTGAATCTCGATCAGGCCCGGCGGCGCGGCGCTGATCTCAGCGGTCCGGAACAGCTCCGGCGAGATCCAGCGGACCAGGTTGGCGAACAGCAGCGGGATCGCCAGGTGGCTCTCCGTGCCTTCCTCGAGCGGGTGAAAGCCGAAGGTGATCCTCTTGAACTCGCCTGAGGTGGAGACGGTCAACACCGGGCCGCGGTCAGATTCGGCAATGACCGCGTCGCCCTGCGCGGCGTTGAGGATCGATGCGCGGCTCACCCGCACGTCCTTGTTGTGCAGGCCGGCTGCCAATGGGTGCGTGGCGTTCCAGCGGCGGACCGTCGCTGGACTGGCCGGCTGGCCGCGCGAGGGAGCGATCCAGACCATGTCGGCTTGGGGGAACCCCGGCGGCTGGAAGCCGTCGACGATCACCAACCGGCGCGCGGGTCCGGCGGTGGTGTATTCCTCGGGGCGCCGGAACTCGGGGTCGAGCGCGGTGCTGGCGGTGAGCAGCGGCTGCCACAAGCTCGGCCGGGCCGTGAACACTTGGATCTTGAGCGGGACGAGCTTCGGCAACTCGATGGTAGCGCGGTTGTCGGCGCGGTAGTCGTCCTTGGAGTCGAGCGAGGCCTCGAGCACACCGGCCTGCACCGCGCGCAGCGAGAAGGCGGCCTCGCCGGCCGAATGGGGGTGGAGAGCCAGGGCCTTCTGGGCGACGCGAGTTCCGGCGAAGGTGAGTGTCAGCCGGGAGCGGTGCTCGGAGGAGCCGTAGTTATAGACGCCGACGTCGATGTCCCAGGAGAGTGGATCGGCCGGCGAGCGGCGGGCGGCCAGCTTGCGGATGCCGGCGTTGTTGGGCTCGCCGCCGAGCAGGATGGTCCGCAGATTGGAGGCGTCGGCGGAGGCGACCCGCTCCAGGTCGCCGGGCATCACTCGGCCGCTCCCGATGAAAACGATTTCGCCCGGCCGCTGCGAGGCGAGGCGTTGGGTGTTACGGGCAAGCTCCAGCGCGGCGGCGAGGTTGAGCGCGGTGGCGCCGGCTTCCGAGGCGCGAATGGCTGCCTCCAGCTCGCGCCGGTCGCGCGTGAACGGCGTGGCCGGAGTGGCGAGCTGGTCGGCGCGGATCAGCAGCACCCGGTCCTGCGCGGGGAGGGCTTTGAGATAGTCGAGCGCCCGTCGCCGCGCCACCTGCATCCAGGAGGCGCGCGGCGCGTTGGAGGCCGAGTTCATCCACGCCGAGGTTTCGAGGATCAGCACGTGGTCGCGTGTCCGGTCCGCCGGGCGGCCCAGCTCCAGATCGGCGATGGCCAGCAGCAGCAAAGCGATGGAGACCAGTTGCAGCAGCAGCGACCAGGGCTGCTGGATTTTCTTGCGCCGGACGAGGATAGGAGCGCGGCTGACCTTCTCGAAGAAGCGCAGTGTGGAGACGATCTGGCGCCGGTGCGAACGGTCGTATAAATACAGGGCGACCACGGCGGCGGCGGTGGGGAGGAAAACCGCCAGGAATTCGGCCAGGGTGAGGTTCAGGAATCCCATCAGCGCAACCCCAGTCCTCTCGATCTCACCAGCGAGCCGAAGACAGCTTCCTCGACCGGCATGTCAGTGGAGAGCGGCACGTAGCGGCCGCGATTGCGCAGGGCCAGGTATTGCAGGCCCTGGCCAAACTCGTCGTAGGCCGCTTCGTGGTATTCCACGGCGGTGCGGTCCAGCTCGAGGCGCCGCGTGCCCCCGGACTCGGCGTCCACCAGTTCGACCTCGCCCTGCCACGGAGGCGTGCGGTCCTCCGGCCCGGCCACGTGGACCAGCAGTAGCTCGTTTCCGAAATCGGCCAGGTGTTGCAGGGGCGCCTCACAGCCCTGCTCGTCGAGAAAGTCGGAGAGCACCACGACCAGGCCGTTGGCCGGGTGCTCGGAGATGAACTGGCGCACCACGGCGTGGAAGTCCGACCGGCCGCCGGTTTCGAGGCTGCCTAGAAAATGCATCGCCGGGGCGAAGCGGTGGCGTCCGCCCTGGGCCTTGAAGCTGGGGGCGAGCGAGGCCGAGAACGGCTGCAGCGCGATGGTATCGAGCCGGACCAATCCCACGTAGCAGAGCATGGCCGCCAGGCGGCACGCGTAAGCGAACTTGGGCTCGCCGGAGCCCGCTGACGCTCCGCAAGCCATTGACTCGCTGGTGTCGAGGAACAGCCAGACCGGCACACGCGGCTCGATCTGGAACATCTTGAGGAAGAGCCGCTCCAGCCGCATGTAGGCGCGCCAGTTGACGCTCCGCAGATCGTCACCCTGGTGGAAGTGGCGGTGGTCCAGGAAATCCTGGCCCGGCCCCGGAAACCGCGACGGGTTATGCCCGCCGAACAGGCCGGTAAACGACTTCTGCCAGCGCAGCGCCAGCCGCTCCAGCTTCTCCAGCATCTGGCGGTCGATCAACGGATTGGGTGGGCGCACAATAATAATGTAGCAGGATCGTGGAACGTGGATCGTGGGCGCAGCGTGGGAAGCTGGCTGGCGAAAGGAGAGCCTGTATGAGGCAGTGGCGTTTTGTGCTCGCCTTGGTGGCGGTCTTGCCGTTGTGTGGCGCTGACGTTAGCCTTAGGCTAAAGAAGGCTGAAGATAGGCCAAAGATCCTCAGTTATATTTCCGCGCCGGCAGCCCGCTGACGGCCCTCAGACCCTCAAGTTGTCTCTCGAACCCTGTAACAAACGCGCCCCAAAACTCACTAAGTGGTCAAGAAGGAGGGTGCGATATGCACAACGTGTTCTCACGGTCCCGACATCGGGTGACGGCGCTCTCGCTGTCGCTCTCATGCCTGCTCCCGCAGGGCTCGCGACTGGTTCGCTTCGGCGCGGAGCTGGGCGAAGCAAAGCCGGCCGCTGTGGCGGCCGCCGGAGGGGCGGCCGGCGGGGCGGCGGCGCTGGCCGCCGGCGAGCGAAGCTGCGCCCGCTCCTCGACCGCTCTGTTTCGTGCTACCGAATCCACGACGGTCAAGGGGCTGACCGGTTCCACGGCCCGCTTTGCCCAATATGACGAACTGGCCATGCTGGCATCTAAGGAGCAGCATTGGGTGGGCTTTTCCGAGACGCTGGGGAAGACCTCGGTAGCGAAGGGGCTTTCCCAGGCCGAGTTGCGGTCCACCTGGCTCACCGATCCGATGTTTCGCGCCAAAGCTTTCGAGGAGGTTGCCGGATCACGGCCCGAGCGCCTGACCTCGCTGTCTCAAGACCTGATCGAGCGACACCGCGTGCTGGTGCCGACCGGCCCCGTTACCACCCGGGTTTCCGTCCATGGGGCTCTGCAAGCCGAGGAGGTCGAGCTTTACGATGCCGCCGGCAATCGGATCGCGACTGATACCCGCGTCGGAGCCTCTGCCGCGGCCGGGTACCGCGAGCGAGCACATCGCATCTTTGAAGAGGTGCTCGAAACCGTGCCCCCCTCCAAGCTTGAGTCCGAGGCTGATGTCGCCGAGGCACCTATAAGACCGCCCGCGGCGAGATCACCGGCGAGGTCAATGCCTATAGCGTCGTCAAGCGCGCCGGCGTAACCGCCGGGGGTGGGGCCTTACTGTTCAAGAAGGGCACGCTCCTGGAGCATATAGACGATCTGTTGAAGAGCACTGACTTGAAAGACATACCCGCGCCCGCTCCGGCCGCCGTCAGCCAGCCAAGCGCCCCCGGCGCGGAGAAATCCGAAACCCAGCCGAAGGCGAAGCCGGAGACTCCCAAGGAGCAGCGGTAGGACCTACCCCCGCACGACCGACAGAAACGCCTGCCCCGCATACGACAGCGGCCGCCGCGCCGGCTGCACCAGCCGGATCTTCCGCTCTACGTGGATCTCCTTCACCCCCACCTCCACCAGCAACCCGCTCGCCGTCTCCGGCTCCACGCACATCTTCGGCAGGAACGCCACACCCAGGTTGAGCTGCACCAGCTTCTTGATCGTCTCGATCGTCGGCATCTCGATATCCATGTGCAGAGGAACATTCTGTTGCTCGAACACCTCCAGCACCTTCTCCCGAAATGGCGAGACCACGTTGTGGGCGATGAACGTCTCCATCCCCAGCTCCTGGATGCTGACCTGCTTCCGTCCCGCCAGCCGGTGAGCCGGCGACACCACGAACGCCAGCGCGTCGTTGTAGATCACCGTCGAAACCAGCTCGTTCCCGGCCGGCTGGTAGCTGATCGCGCCCAGGTCGAGCGTCCCCGCCAGCACCTCCTCCGGGATTTGGCTCGATAGGCTCCGCCGGATCTCCACCTTCACCTTGGGGTAGAGGCGCCGGAATTCCTCGATGTGGGTGATCAAGTACAGCGCCGTCGACTCGTTGGCCCCGATGGTGAGCTTGCCCGCCTGCTTGTCCCGCAGCTCGGAGAGGGCG
>JACQDI010000001.1 GCA_016201195.1 Acidobacteriota bacterium
CCACATCATGCAGAGTGCAGATGTTCGGATGATTCAGCGCCGCCACCGCCTTGGCCTCGCGCGCGAACCGCTCTTCGAACGCGGCCTTGGAAATCTTGATGGCGACCGTGCGGTCCAGCCGCGTGTCGCGGGCGCGGTAGACTTCGCCCATCCCGCCCGCGCCGAGGGGGGCAAGGATCTCGTAGGGGCCGAGGCGAGTGCCCGAACTGAGCGGCATTGCGCCCTAGCCTAGTTTACACCATTGCAGCGCGTCCCGCGCCGCCTGGCTCTCCTGCTCCTTCTGTTTTTTCTGTATCCAAAGGTTTTCTTGGCGTTCTTTGCCTGCTTTGCGTCTTAGCGTGATCCACGATCCGCCGTGAGCCGCCGGTAATTCGACGGCGTAATAAGCTGGAACCGCGGCTCCAGCCCCGTGATTCGCGCGATCCGCTCCGCCACCTGGTCGGTGGGCAGCTCGGGACCCGCCACCCAAAGGTATCGCCCCTGCGTAATCCGCACCGGAATCACCTGCATGCTGCGGCCCGCCTCCCGCGGCAGCCGCTCCTCCATCTCGGCGGCCACCCCGTCGTCGTCCAGCGTCCCGAACGGAAGATTCTGCTGCACGCTCAGCGCCGTGTACAACTGTGGCTCCGTCAGCGCGCCCTGCCGGACCAGCCGCTCGCCCAATCGCTCCCCGGGCGCCTGCGACCGCGCCGCCTGCTCCACCACGTTCGCCGGCAGCAGCTCCAGCGCCCGCATGACCTCCCCCAGCCGCCGCTTGTGAGTCATCAGCGCCTGGCGGCTGGGGTAGTCGTGGTCCGTCTTGCCCCACGAAGGCGCCTCCCGCCGCGCCTGCGCTCCCGCAAACAACGCCAGCGCCTTCATCCACGCCGCGAAGTTGATCATGTTTCCCCACACCAACCGCACCGGCGACATCAGCGCATGCTTCCACCCGTATGCCGACCACACGCACCCCACTCGAACCGCCAGCCGGATCACAATCAACCCCGTGTTGCCCGCCAGCATCCACCACACCAGCCGTGACCCACTCAACTGGTGCCCCAGACCCCACGGACTCCCCGCCCACCGCGCCCAACACCACCCCCCCAGCCCGTACAGAAAGATCAGGTTGGCCAGCACCGTCAGCGGGCTGTTCAGCAAGCTCTTGCGGTCCCGCCACAACCAGTAGAGCTGCCCGCGACCCGCGTTCCACCCCGTCTGCTGCCATGACTGCAACGTGATGCCCGCCACCCAGCGCGCCCTCTGCCGCACCGCGCCCCGCCACTGCCGCGGGAAGTATTCCCGCGTCGCCGCCAGTGTGTGGTGGCCCAGGGCTTTCGCATCCAGCAGCACCTGCGAGCAACCCAGTCGATCCAGCTCCAGACCGGCCTGGTAGTCCTCGGTCAGGTTCTCCGCCTGAAACGGCTGCCCCCCGTTGTTCCAGGCCAGCCGGTCCAGCGCCCCGCGCTGATATGCCGTCCCCACCCCGCACGAGGGTAAAAAGCCCCCCAGCCGCTGCCGCACGTGCAGGTCCCTCAAGTGCGATTGTGCAAAGTCGTCGCAATAGGTACCATGGGTCAGCTCCCACCACGGCGTGGGCAGGGGCAGCACCGGCATCTGCACCATCTGGTAGTGGTGGCCGTAGCGGCTGATCCAGGCCAGCGACTGCGGGTGGATGATGTCCTCCGCATCGTGGTGCAAAACGATCTCAAACCTGCACCCGTTCTGCTCTTCGTACCAAAGCATCCCCTGGTAAACCCAGTTCACGCAGTCCGCCTTCGAGGTGGGACCGTCATGAGGACACACCACGTGATGCACCCGCGCGTACTTCGCCTCCGATGCCAGCACCCGCCCTAGCGTCCGGATGTCATTGGGATAGACGCCGACAAAAATCTCGTAGTTGGAATACCGAATCGCCGCGATATTGTGATCGAGCATCGCTTCGATCACCGCGTCTTCCCGCCAGGCCGGAATCAGCAGAGCGATGCTTCGCTCGACCGGCGGGTGGTCGCTTTCGCAGACGGGTCCCCTGCCCCGCCGGCGCCACCAGCGGATGACCCCAAAATAAATTGCGCAGAAGTCCAGGAACAGGTCGTCCAGACCGCTCGCCAGCACCCACATGGCGAGGGGCGCGAGCAAACCGGCCACCAGCCGGTCGACCCATAACATCAATTACCGATAAAATTATACGGAGTTTCCCAAAAATAAGTCAACAGAAAACCGTGAGAAAATTGAACCCACAGAAATCCCCGCAAATCCTCCCTCGCCACCGTGTCCCTGTGCAACGAGAGCATGGGCGCGATCGACACTGGTTTCCGCTCCGGTCCAGGGGGCTTGAACCCCTCATCCGCCCCGATTCAATACCCAGGAATATGCTCGATTAGACCCCGGGGCAACGTGCGAGTCAAGCATTTCTTGAACGGAGTTAACGGAACCCACCCGGGCTGCACTTTCGCACCCTCTCGCCAACCGTTTGCGAACGGCAGGGGGCGACGAACAACCCCTTTGCGGAAGTGAGGTACAATGAAAATTCGCGGAACCAATCACGGGGAGTTTTGATGGCTGATACCGACAAGATCCAGAAAGTCACGAACCTGGGAAGCGGGGCGTTTGCCATTTCCAAACCCAAGCGGAAAACCTCCAAGCTGCGCCGGTCGCGGCTGAAGAAGCCGCAGCGGGGCGCGCGCAAGTAGAACCCTCGCCGGAGGGCGCCGTGTCTCTGACAGCGCGGCTGTACTGGGTGCGCGGGCTGGTGCAGGGGGTAGGATTCCGCTACTTTGTCCAGCGGGCGGCGGCTGACCTGGACTTGGCCGGCTACGTCAAGAACCTCGAGGACGGCCGGGTGGAGGTTTACGCGGTGGGAACCGAGGAAAAGCTCGCCGAGCTGGCTCGCCGGCTCTCCAAGGGCCCGGCGCATTCCCAGGTGCGCGGCGTGGACGAGCAAACAGCGCCGGTGCGCAAGGCGACCTCGTTTCGTATTGAGCCCACTTGGTAAAACCGGTAGGAGTTTATGGATCACGTGGAAGAGTTGAAAAAGCTGATTCGGGAGGTCCCCGACTTCCCCAAGCCCGGCATTCTGTTTTACGACATCACCACCGTGCTCAAAGATCCTCACGGCTTGCACAAGCTGATTTGCGACCTGGCCGCGCACTACGAGGACCAGCGTCCCGACGTGGTGGTGGGCATTGAGGCCCGGGGGTTCGTGTTTGGTCCGGCCTTGGCCTTCCGCCTGGGGGTCGGGTTTGTGCCGGTCCGCAAGCCGAAGAAGCTGCCCGCCGCAACCGCCAGCGTGACTTACGACCTCGAATACGGCACGGACACCCTCGAAATCCACAAGGACGCCATCCAGCCGGGCCAGAAGGTGTTGATTTCCGACGATCTGCTGGCCACCGGTGGCACGGCGAAGGCGACCGTCAAGCTGGTCGAGTCGCTCGGCGGCATCGTGAGCGGATTGGCCTTTGTCATCGAGCTCGAATTCCTTCACGGGCGGGAGAAGCTGAACGGCTACGAGGTGTTCTCCCTGCTCAAGTACCCCGAGTAAACCGTGACCATTCAGGCGCTGGCCAAGGTGAATCTCGGCCTCCGTGTGCTCTACCGGCGGCCGGACAACTTCCACGAGCTGCGCACCGTTTTCCAGACCATCTCGCTCGCCGACCGCCTGGAGCTGGAGTACCGCCGCAGGGGAGGACCCTCGGTCGAACTGACGTGTGACCGGGCGGACCTGGCCGGGCCGGAGAATCTCGCCGCCCAGGCTGCGCAGAGGTTACTCGAGCTGACCGGCAGCAAGGGTCGAGTTCGCCTGCACCTCGAAAAGCGGATCCCGGTAGGGGCCGGGTTGGGGGGAGGATCAAGCGACGCGGCGGCCGTTCTGCGGGCCTTGGGCGCCTTGCTGCGACCCGCCGTGCCCCGGGAGGCCCTGTTCCGCCTCGCCGGTGAGCTCGGCAGCGATGTGCCGTTTTTCCTGGTGGGGGGAAGGGCCCTGGGCCTGGGGCGCGGAACCGAGGTTTACCCCCTGGCCGATGCCGGCGAGCGGTGGCTGGTGGTGGTCGCGCCCGGCATTCTTGTCTCCACCGCGGAGGCCTACCGGCGCCTTAGCCCCAATTTGACAACCGACGCGTGGAACGATAAGATAGATCGTTTCTGCTCAAGTGTTTGTGTGACTGAGCAAGGGCCTGCGGGTGGGCTGGCCCAGGATCTTCGAGCAGGCCTGGGAAACGACTTTGAACCCGTCGTTTTCCGGATGCATCCGGAGTTGGAAACCCTGAAGGCGCGCCTGAAGCGGTGCGGCGCGCGTCCCGCTCTGTTGTGTGGTAGCGGTTCTGCCGTGTTCGGACTGTTTGCCGACCGGCGGCAAGCCGTTCGTGCTCACGATTCTCTCGATCTGGAAGACGGCCAATGTTTTGTGGTGAAGACGGTGAGTCGGGCCAGCTATGATGCTCGCTGGCGGAAGTGGTTGAAGGGCCCCCAGCCTGCCGGATGAATCCTGATGCCGGCGGCTGCTCTGGTTCAGGCGATGCAACAAGACCGGTTAAAGGTGTTTACGGGCAATGCCAACGCGGCGCTCACGGAGGATATTTGCAAGCACCTGGGGGTGCCGCTGGCCAAGTGCTCCGTCACGAAGTTTTCCGACGGTGAGGTTTACCTCCAGATTCTGGAGAACGTGCGGGGGCAGGACGTGTTCGTGGTGCAGCCCACTTGCACGCCGGTAGACACGAACCTGCTCGAGCTGCTGCTGATGATGGACGCGCTGCGCCGGGCTTCGGCCAAGCGGATCACCGCCGTGCTGCCCTACTACGGCTACGCGCGGCAGGACCGCAAGGACAAGCCGCGCGTGCCCATCTCGGCAAAGCTGGTGGCGAGCCTGCTGGTCACTGCCGGGGCGGACCGGATTCTGACGCTCGATCTGCACGCGGCGCAGATCCAGGGGTTCTTCGACATCCCCGTGGATCACCTGTACGCGACGCCGGTGATGATCGAATATTTTCACAGCCTGGCTTTGCCTCGGCTGACCGTGGTTTCGCCGGACGCGGGCGGGGTGGAGCGGGCGCGCGCCTTCGCCAAGCGACTGAAGTCCCCGCTGGCCATCATCGACAAGCGGCGCGAAGAGACCAACGTGGCCGAGGTGATGCACATTATCGGGCGGGTCCGCGAGCGAACCTGCCTGATCATCGACGATATCGTGGATACCGCCGGCACGCTGGTAAAAGCAGCCGAGGCGTTGTTGAATCATGGCGCGGTGGCGGTCTACGCCTGCTGCACCCACCCGGTGCTGTCTGGACCGGCCATGGAGCGGATCGCCCAGTCCGGGTTGAAGGAGCTGGTGGTGAGCGACTCGATTCCGCTGTCGGACTCAGCCCGGCAGTGTGAGCGGGTCCGGCAACTGAGCGTGGCTCCGCTGTTGGCCGGCGCCATCCAGTCGATTCACGAGGAGACGTCGATTAGCCGGATGTTTGTTTGAGCAGAAGGAATACAGAAGACAGAAGATAGAATGCTCAGGCTGCGGCCGCCTTCTGTATTCTGTATTCCTGTTGAGGACATTGCCATGATCAAAGATATTACGGTAGAGGCCTCGCTGCGGGACGCGCGGGGCAAGAATGAGGCGCGGCGACTGCGGCGCCAGGGGCGGATCCCGGCCGTGCTCTACGGCGAGAGGAAGGATTCCATCCCCGTCAGCTTGAATGCCAAGCAGATCAGCCAGATCCTGCATTCGGCGGCCGGCCACAACACGATCTTCCAGGTGGCCCTGGCCAACGGCGCGCGCGAGGCGGCCATGCTGGTGGACTGGCAGTTCGACCCGCTGAAGGGCAACCTGCTCCACACCGACCTGCAGCGGATCGATCTGACCAGGAGCCTGCGGGTGAAGGTGCCCATCGCCACCCAGGGCGATGCTCGCGGCGTGAAGACCCAGGGTGGATTGCTCGAGATTGTCACCCGCGAGGTCGAAGTGGAGTGCCTTCCGGCCAACATCCCCGACCACATCGTCGTGGATGTGACCGAGCTGGAATTGGGGCAGGCTGTCCGCGTGAGGAATTTGGCGGCGAGTGACCGCTACCGCGTCACCAGCGATCCGGAGAAGATTCTGGCCCACGTCATCCTGTTGAAGCATGAGGAGGAGAAGCCGGCTGAGGTCGTCGCCGAAGGCGAAGCCGCCCCCGCCGAGCCCGAGGTGATCAAGAAGGGCAAGCAGGTGGAGGAAGGCGCGGAGGCCGAGGCGCCGCCGAAGGAGGCCAAGGCGGCGAAGGAAGGCAAAGAAGGCAAGGAGAAGGGAAAGAAATAGGTGCCGGGTGCCAGGTTTCAGGTGTCAGGGTCGCGCGCGCCTAGTCTGGTACCTGACACCTGAGACCTATGTGGTTGATTGTCGGCCTCGGCAACCCTGGCCCGGAGTACGCCCACACGCCCCACAACCTGGGGTTTATGACGATTGACCGGCTGGCCGAGGTCTGCGGGCTGACGGTGCGGCGGCCGGAATGCGGCGCGCTGGTGGGCGTGGGGCAGGTGGAAGGGCGCCCGGTGGTGCTGGCCAAGCCGCAATCGTACATGAACCTGAGCGGCGGGGCGGTGAAGAAGCTGCTCGAGAAGTACGAGCTCCAGCCGGCGGACCTGGTGGTGGTTTACGACGAGCTGAATCTGCCCTGGTCGAGCGTGCGGATCCGGTTGCGCGGGTCGGCCGGCGGGCACAACGGGATGAAATCGGTGATCGCCGCGCTGGGGACCAAGGAGTTTATGCGGGTGCGGCTGGGCGTCGGGCCCGGCCATCCGGTGGGGGACACAACGGAGTACTTGTTGAGCCCGTTCCGCCGGTCGCAGCAGAAGGGATTGGAGGAGCTGGTCGGCCGCGGGGCTGACGCGGTTCGCTCCATACTTGCCGAAGGCGCCGCACAGGCCATGACGAGATTCAATCGTCGCGCCGGAGGCCAAACGACTGAGGAAAAATGAGGATCTACGAAATTCTGTTCATCATCCGGCCGGATGTGCCGGAGGAGGAGATCGACGGCATTGTTGAGCCGCTTAAGAATGTGGTTACGGCGGGCGGCGGGACCGTGGACAAGGTCGAACCGGGTGAAAAAGCAACGGGAAGGCTACTACGTGCTGCTGCAATTCTCTACCGACCAGGCCGCGGAAACGGTCAAGGAGCTAGAGCGGCGCTTGCGGGTGAGCGACACGGTGGTCAAGTTCCTCACCGTGCGGATCGACGAGGAGCTGAAGCGCCTCGAAAAGCTCAAGAAGAAACGCGAGAAGCGGGCCAGCCGCAAGCCGCCGGCCGCCCAGCCGGCCACAGCGCCCGATGCTCAGCCCACGCCTGGTCCGGTCGCGACGGCCGAGGCGGGGGGGAGAAAGGAGTAAACCATGGCAGACGAAAAGAGGCGTAGCGGCCCGCCTTCGGGCGGACGAGGCGGTCCCGGCGGTGAGAAGGGCGGGGCCGGCCCGGGCGGCAAGAAGCAGTATTTCCGGCGGAAGAAGGTGTGCCGCTTTTGCACGGAGAAGATCGATAACATCAACTACAAAGAAGTGAAGCTGATCGGGGCCTTCGTCGCCGAGCGGGGCCGCATCATCCCGCGCCGCATCTCCGGCGTGTGCACGCCGCACCAGCGCCAACTGGCCGAGGCCATCAAGAAGGCGCGCAACATTGCGCTGCTTCCGTTTGCGGCGGAGATATAAGACAGAATGCCACAGAGGCACAGAGACACGGAGAAAAACTGTTTCAAAATCCTCTGTGCCTCTGTGTCTCTGTGGCATGGAGAACCAAAATGGAAGTCATCTTAAAAACCGAAGTGCCCAAACTGGGCGGCAAGGGCGACGTGGTAAAGGTCGCCGCCGGGTACGCCCGCAACTACCTTTTGCCGCGGAAGCTGGCGATCGAGGCCACGGCGGGTAGCAAGCAGGTCATCGCCGACATGAAGGCCGCGGCGCTGCGGCGCGAGGCGAAGCTCAAGGGCGACGCCGAGCAGCTCGCCGAGCTGATGAAAGACATCACCGTCACGGTTGCCGAGAAGGCCGGCGAGAACGACCAGTTGTTCGGCTCGGTGACCTCTAAGACCATCGCCGAAGAGCTGGCCAAACAGGGCTACTCGATCGACCGGCACAAGATCGAGATCGAGAAACCCATCCGCATGCTCGGCGAGCACCAGGCCACGCTCAACCTGCACCGGGGCGTCACCACAACCATCAAGGTGGTCGTTACTAAGGCTGAGTAGTGTCGCTCTCGCTCGAGGGACAAACG
>JACQDI010000984.1 GCA_016201195.1 Acidobacteriota bacterium
CTTCAGCATGGGAGCGCCTCCTTGGTAGGGTAAGCCTCTGGCCTGCCCCCTCCGTATTACGATACATGAGGGAGAGGGTTTCCCGACCACGGAACTGGACGCGATATGGGAGAAGATCCTGGCCGCCCGCAACGCCGGGGAGTAGCATTGTACCTGCTGTCGGTTCCTGAACGCGTGCTCCGCTCGGCGACGGCGCTCGCCGCCGGGCTGATCCGCGAACTGGGAGACGTGGCCCTGCCGGCGCCTCTGCGTCGTACCAAGCTCTACCAGAGCCTGGTGGAGGCTACGCTCCGCTTCCTGATCGAGCAGATCGGCGAGGTGGAGGGCGCTTACCCGGCCGAAGGGAAGCTGGCCGAAGATTTCGCGATCCGACGGGCTGCGGGCAACGGCATCGAGTGGATGGGGATCCTCACCTTCCGCGCCTCGCCGGTGTGGGTCATGGCGGCGCTGGCCGATCTTTCCGGAGCCGGCCGCCAGTTGATTCAGGAGATCGCCGGCGCTCTCAAGGAGGAACGGCTGCTCGAGCCGGAGACCCGGTTTGAGAATGTGGACCAGATCCTGGACGGCCTCGAGAAGAGCGCCGGCCGGGTGGCTGAGGCCCTCAACACGCCGCCGCTCGACGTCGCCGGATTACGGCTGGAATGGGCCGAGATCCGCCGGCAGGTGGGGACCATCCCGCCCCGGAACCTGCCGTCCCCCGACCTGCTGAGACGCAACTGGGAGGAGTTGAAAAGGGAGGCGGCGGCGCAGAACCGGTCGGTGTTCGAGTTATCCTCGCTGATGGCGCTGGCGGCGATCGGGCGGCTGCCGGAGAACCTGCGCTGGCTTTCCCGCTGCGCTCGCTCGGCAGCGCGCCGCACCGGCCAAGTGTTTGCCGGGGCGCTGCTCGATCATTACGCCGCCACACTCCAGGAGATCCGTGAGACCGGATATCTGCCATACTGGACGCGGGAATTCCGGCCGTATCTACGGGCCGCGGCGGACCAGTTCTCCCCGCGCCGATCGTCGCTGACACAGCGGCTAACCCAGCGGCTGCTCAGGAGAGGGTAATGGAAAAACTACTGATCACGAGCAAAGACGGCATCAAGCGCATCACCTTCAACACCCCCGAGCGACGCAACGCGGTGGACCCGGAGATGATGGAGGGCCTGCTCGAAGCGGTCCGGGAGACGGCGCAGGACGCAACGAAGGTCGTCATACTGACCGGGGCCGGAGACGCCTTCTGCGCCGGAGCCAACGTCAAAGGGATGCACTCCCGGGCGGGCGAGTGGTACGACGTCACCGCGCAATTGCGGCGCGTGTCGAACCCCACCATCCAGGCCCTGCGCGAGATGCCCCAACCGGTCATCGCTCGCATCCATGGGCCGGCGGTGGGCATCGGCTGCAACTACGCGCTCGCCGCCGATATCCGCATCGCCAGCACCGGCGCCCAGTTCGGCCAGGTCTTCTCGAAGATCGGGCTGATCCCCGATGGGGGCGGCACCTATCTGCTGCCGCGCCTGGTGGGTTACGCGGCGGCCTTCGAGCTGATGGTGACCGGAGAGGTGATAAACGCCGAGCGGGCGCTGGCGCTAGGCATGGTAAGCCGGGTTGTGCCGCTCGAGCAGCTCGATGAAGTCGTGGAGCAATGGGCCGCGCGACTGGCCGCCGGGCCGAGCGTCGCCCTCGCCGGCATCAAGAAGGCGCTGCTCTACGGCGAGACGCACACGCTGGCCGAGTCCCTGGATTTCGAGGCCGTTACCCAGGCCGCGTGCTTCGGCTCGCAGGATTTCCGCGAGGGCGTAGCGGCGTTCGTCGAGAAGCGCAAGCCAGTGTTTCAGGGAAGGTAGCGGAGATCATGAAAGTGAAATACGATAAGCCAAGCGATTCGATGACCATCACCCTGCGCGACGAGCGGATCAAGGAGAGCGACGAGGTGCGCCCAGGCGTCATCGCCGATTTTGGCTACGACGGCGGGATTGTCCGCATCGAGATCCTGCAGGCGTCCAAGGTGGTGGAGAATACCCGGGAAGTCCAGTTTGCGCTGGACGAGTGAGTTGCCGGTGCGATGGCAAAACGCGCATCAGCACGACGTCGCCCGCGGAATGCGAAAGCGAAGTCCAAGGGCCTGGAGCCGCGCGAGTGTCGCCTCGAAGCGCCGGTGGGCGAGCTGGCCGAGGCAGCGGCACAGGTACAAAGAGAAGGCGGCACGGTGGTAGGCCCCTATAAGGACCCGCTGGGTGGACACCCGCTGCTGCTGGCGATTCTCCCTATCGAGTCGATCGAGCCGACGCCCTTCCAACGCGATCTCTCCGACGCCCATCACAAGCGGCTGGCGGACGTCATCAATAAGACCGGCCGGTTTCTGGATCCGGTGATCGCGGTGACCGCGCCGGCGGGCGGGTTCTGGACTCCCAACGGACGCCACCGGCTGGAGGCCATGCGGCGGCTGGGGGCCAAGTCAATCAGCGCCCTGGTGGTGGTCGACCGCGAGGTAGCCTGGCAGATCCTCGCCTTGAACACCGAGAAAGCGCACAACCTCAAGGAGCGGTCGCTCGAGGTGATCCGAATCTACCGCGGGCTGATCGAGGAAGACGGGTCGCGGCCGGAAACGCAGTTTGCCTTCTACCTGGACGAGGCCGCGCTGGTGACCCTGGGCGTCTGCTACGAGCAGAAGCCGCGGT
This sequence comes from Acidobacteriota bacterium, assembly GCA_016201195.1. Classification (GTDB taxonomy): domain Bacteria; phylum Acidobacteriota; class Terriglobia; order Bryobacterales; family JACQDG01; genus JACQDI01. Next base: position 2,664 of record JACQDI010000984.1, read on the forward strand.
TCGGCGGGGGGGTCTACAATCCGATCCTGCGGCGACTGGAAGCCTTTTCCGAAAAGCCGCTACGCGGGGCGATGAAGGACCACGAAAATCACGCGGGGATGGTGCTCGACCTCGACGAGAAAGTTGCGGCGGCCGTGGCGAAGCTCAAGGAGCGCGGCCTCACGAGTCCGTATCTGCGCGCGTTTGTGGTGGCGCGGATCAATCCCCTGCGGTGGATCAAGGGCGAGTACCCACCGCTCGAAGAGGTTCTCAAGACCATGCGCGACCGGGCGGCGCGGTTCAACGTGGAGAAGGTGAAACCGCAGGACTTGGCCGGAGCCATGGGCCCACCGGACGAGGAGGATTAGCCGGCGTGCAAACCCATCTCGCCACGCCCCAAGACGCCGACGCGATCGCCCGCATCTACAACCAGGGGATCGAGGATCGCGTGGCCACGTTCGAGACCCGCCTGCGCTCGCCCGAGGAGGTACGGGCGTGGTTCGACGGGGTCCACCCTATCGTGGTCGTCGAGGAAGACGGGCAGATCGTCGCTTTCGCCTCCGCCTCCTCGTACCACAATCGGGAGTGCTACGCGGGCATTGCCGAGACGTCGCTCTACGTGGCGCGCGGGTCGCGGCGCCGGGGGGCGGGCCGGCTGGCCATGGCCGCGTTGCTCAAGGCTGCCGAGGAAGCAGGCTTCTGGAAGCTGCTGTCGCGCGTTTTCCCCGAAAACGAGGCAAGTCGCGCGCTGATCCGGTCCATGGGCTTCCGCGAGGTGGGCACTTACGAAAAACACGCCCAACTCGATGGCGTGTGGCGCGACGTCATCATCGTCGAGCGCCTGATCCCCGAGAATCTTTCGCGCGGAGCCAGGCCGGGTTTCGGCGGGGACCGGCGGCAATCCCCGGATAAACCTACGGCGCGCTGACGGAGCCGCCCGGCGAGCGGCTGCTGAGGCGGGCCAGCTCCTTGCGGATGAGAGGGTTTTCGGGGAAGTCGCGGGCCAGCTCGGCGAGTTGCTTTTCTGCTTCCCGCGGCTTTTTCTCCCGCAGGTACACGATGGCCAGCAGGATCTTGGCGAACGGCTTCAGATAGTGGCCTGAGCGGGCCACCAGCTCCAGGTTCTGGATCCCCACCTCCTTGCTGCCCTTGACATCGTCGAAGTGGATCAGCCAGCGGACGAAAAACGGCAGCGATCCGGCCAGGTATTCGGTGAAGCCGGTGGTCACGCGAGCGTCGCAGGCGTCGGGATGCAGCTTGAGCAGCTTCTGGGCGCAGCCGTTGGACCGCTTGGCGAGCGAAAGGCTGGCGATCTGACGCTTTTCGATCAGCGCCACGTAGTCCACGATCATGCTGTGGGTCATGCACAGCGCGTGGAGGGCGTTTTCATCGTCCGGCCTGAGGGCCAGAATCTTCTCGGAGCGGGACTGGGCGTCCTCGATGGCCTGCAAAAACTGCCGGCGAACCTCAGGGTCCAGCTTGAGCTTTTTCTTCTCGCTAATCCGCTTGTCGTCGATGAAGAACTGTCCCTCGAGGATCCCCAACCGGTTCAGCTCCCAGAACAGGTAGACGGCCGCGCGTACGCTATAGCCAAATGGATCGGCGGGATGGGCGGTGATGTGACGGTTCAGGATGGCGTGGGCGCCGTCGAAATCGAAGTTGTAGAGGCGGGCGAAGGCCCGGTCAATCTCATCCTCGGCGGTGGCCTGGGAGGTCATCAAAAACAACAAGAGACCCAGCGCCACCCAGCATCGAGGCATGGCTCTATCTTAACAACGGAATGCTACAGTGGGGCAATGGCCGATGTGATCCACGAGGCTTTCCAGGGCCGGTTGGTGGTATTGGAGGGGATGGGCGCGCCTGTTGAGAAGAGCCGCAGCCTGCCCAGCCGGTTGTGGGTGACCTTGGGCGGGGAAGGGCAGCCGGCGTCGGAGGTGGAACAGGGTGCTCCGCCAGGTAC
>JACQDI010000002.1 GCA_016201195.1 Acidobacteriota bacterium
ATTGCCGCCACCACCCTGCTGCTGGTGCTTGCGGGTGTATGGATCTCGTCCGCGTTTCCGGATGGCCTGGAGCGGGTCGCCGCCAACCTCGGCTTTGCCTCCCACGAAGCGGCGGCCGGCCCCGGCTCGCCACTTGCCAAATACGAGACCCGGTATTTTCACACCCGCTGGGTCGCGCAGGTCTCCGCGGGGCTCGTGGGCGTGTTATTACTGTATGGCTTCGGCGTCCTGTTTGGGAGGCTTCTGAAGCGACAAGGAGAAAGTCATTTCACGCCAAGGCGCAAAGCTCGCAAAGGACGCTAAGAAATGCATCATGTGACATTGGACGGCTGGAGCCGGATTGCAAGTCCCATCCACCGGCTCGATGCCCGGGTGAAAATCCTGGCCGCGCTGGCCATCCTGGTATCTCTGGTGCTCCGCCAGCATGCCTACGCGTGGCTGTTTCTGTCTTACTGGTTCCTGGTTGCCGTGCTTGCGTTGCTCGCCCGCCTGCCCTTGTTGGCGCTGCTGCTGCGGGCCGGTCTGGTTCTGCCGTTCGCGGGGACCGTGGCCACGCTGAACCTGTTCGGCGGCGACGCCGCTCGCGCCGCGGGGGTGCTGGGCAAGAGCTACATCTCGGCGTTTACGGTGCTCGTGCTGCTGGCCTCGACGCGGCTTCACGCGTTGCTGCGGGGCCTGGAGTCGCTCGGGGCGCCGCGGTTCTTTCTGATGATCGCCCAGTTCGTCTACCGCTACCTATTCGTGCTGTCCGAGCAGGCGCAGCACATGATACAGGCGCGGCGGTGCCGCGCCCCGCGCCCGCGTCGCAGACTGTCGATGCCGGCCGCCGCCGGGGCGGTGGCGGTTCTGTTCGCGCGCAGCTACGCCCGCGCCGAGCGGATCCACCGGGCCATGCTGGCGCGCGGCTTCCAGGGCCATTTCGTGCTGCTCGAGCAGCCCGCTGTGGGTCCTGCGGACTGGCTGTTTCTGTCAGCCGTGGTCGCCTCCCTCGTCGGCTTGCACCTGTTGTTATGGAACCTTTGATCTGCGTCACCGGACTTCGCCACCGCTATGGCGACGGCACCCAGGCGCTGGACGGCGTCGACTTCGCCCTCTACCCGGGTGAGACCGTGGCCGTGTTCGGCCCCAACGGCTCAGGCAAAACCACGTTCCTGCTGCACCTGGTTGGGCTGCTGCAGGGAGTCGGGCGGATCGAAGTCTGCGGGATGCCGGTAGAGCGAAGGAATTTCGCCGCGGTCCGGCAGAAGGTCGGGATCTTGTTTCAGGATTCCGACGACCAGCTTTTCATGCCCACGGTTTTCGACGACGTGGCTTTCGGCCCGCTGAACCTGGGACTGGACCCGCACGAGGTGGAGCGCCGGGTGGGCGCATGCCTGCGGCTGGTGGACATGGACGGCGCCCGCACCAAGGCCCCCTATCACCTGAGCGCCGGCGAGAAGCGCCGCGTGGCGCTGGCCGGCGTGCTGGCCATGGAGCCGGAGATCCTGGTTCTCGACGAGCCGGTCACGTTTCTGGATCCGCCCGGCCGCGCCGCGCTCGTCCAGATTCTCCAGCGCCTGCCCCAGGCCAAGCTCATTGTGAGCCACGATCTCGACCTCGCCCGCGAGCTCGCCACCCGCGCGGTCTTTTTCTCGCAGGGCAAGATCGTGGCCTCCGGCGCCGTGGAGGAGATTGTGGCTCGCTTCCGGTGGGAGAGTGTAGGAATTAAGGAGCAATTAAGGAAGTGAGGAAAACTACTCTGCTTTTCTCAATTCTCCACCAAAGGTCCCTCGCCCCGGCTCAACTCCTCGAGCAGCCGTTCCCGGCGCAGGTAGCCCAGCTTTGCTGCCAGGGGCAGGGTAGCGGCATAGACGGCCAACCCCCCGGCGGCCGCTATACCCAGCAGTAAGATAAATCCTCGCAGGCTCCCCCAGTAGTAGCGGGCAAGGTAGGCAGCGGCCACCGGAGAGAGCAGCACCGGGTAGAAGAACACCACCAGGCCCTGAATGCCGCGGCCGGCGCCGGCGCGCGAGACGCGCTCCGGGCTCAGCCCGCTTGCAAACAGCACCGAGGTGAGATTGCCGGCCGAGCAGAGGTAGAGCGCGGCGATCCAGGCGACCGCCAGTGCCTCGACCAGTTGCCACCCTCCCGACAGCATGCGCAGCGGGACGCACACCAGGGCCAGGGCGAAAACCTCCAGGGTCACGAAAATCATTCCCACCAGG
>JACQDI010000985.1 GCA_016201195.1 Acidobacteriota bacterium
CTCGATGATCCAGTCGGCGTCGGCGATCTTGGCGAGGTCGGTCGAAAAGTTCCCCGTGCGGATCCGCTGTGCATGGCCCGGTGTATAGAGCGCCGGCGGCCGCGATTTCTGCATCGCCTCAAAAAGCTGGTTGACGATGCGGTTGCGCACCTGCCGGGTGTCCAGCGTTAGACCCTGCTTGGCTTCCGCCTCGGTGAGCGATTCCGGCGCGATATCCAGCAGCCGCACGTCGATCCCGGCATTGGCCAAGTGGGCGGCGATTCGCGCTCCCATCGTGCCGGCGCCTAGCACCGCCGCTTTGCGTATGGTTCGAGCCATGGAGCATCTGAGTTTCGCATATCCGGGGGGCTTGTGGGTGCGCTACGCCACCACCGGCACCGACACCGAAAGGATCAGCGCCGCCACCCGTTCAATGGTGACCAGAAAATCTTCAATGAGGAAGGGCTTGCGTAGATAGAGGCTGGCTCCCAGCTCGTAGCACTGCGAAATCAGCAGCGGATTGTCCGAGGCGGCGAACACCAACACGGGCGTCTGCCGGTTCTTCTGGCGGGCCTGCAGTTCCCGCAGAAATTCGAGCCCGTCCAGACGCGGCAGGTTCAGATCGAGTAGCACCAGGGCGCTCCCCGGGCGGCGGTCCCGGAACCGCCCCTGCCGTAAGATGAATTCCAGGGCCTGTTCTCCGTCGGTGACGTGGACGATCTCCCCGGGGACATTGCCGAGCTCCAGGTTGGTCTGAATCAACTCGGCCTGCCCCAGGTCGTCCTCGACCACCAGGATCGTTTCCGGCGCCAGGCGCATCGTTGTTTATATCGGCAGTTTGGGCGCTGGGCTTCACGGTATCGCTTATCTTTTCCCCAAAAACACCACGAAGCGGTCGATCACCACTGGCTCTCCCACGGAGCGATACAGATCGATCCTTTCAGGGTTCCCGGCGCAGTTCAGGCAAACCACGGCGCACGGTTGAAACGGTTGCGCCGGCTGATAGCGGGAGGATGCGTTGTGAACGCCAACATGTGCGAACTGCACCTTCGAATTGCTATCGCGCAGCAATGCCTGCAGCGGATATTCCAGCTCAAATTGGCTCCCCTGACCCCTGACTTCTGTATTCTGTCTTCTGTATTCTGTATTCTGACAAAGGATGTCCCTTTACTGCGATGTGTCGCTGCCCGTCCCGCTCGACACGCCCTTCACCTACGCGCTGCCGTTGACTCTCCAACACCGCGTCCAGCCGGGCTGCCGGGTGATCGTGCCCTTCGGGGCGCGCAAGCTTACCGGCGTGGTGCTCGAATGCCACGACCGGCGGCCGGAGGTGGAAGCGCGCGGCGTCCTGCGTCTGGTGGATGAGGAGCCGGCCCTCTCCCCGGAACTGCTCCAGTTGGGCCTGTGGATCGCCGAGTATTACTGCGCCCCGCCGGGCGAGACGCTCCGCAGCATGCTGCCACTCACTTCCGACGTCCGGACCGGCAAGGTCATCTCCCTCACCCCCGCCGGGCAGGAAGCGGCGCGACAGATGCCGATCCTGACCGAGGCCGAGGACCCTGTGGCCCAGGTCCTGCACGTCCTTGAGCGCCGCCCGCTTTCCGAAACTGCGCTCAAGAAAAAATTGCCGCTGGCCGCCGGCGCCATCCGCAGCCTGGAGCGAAAGGGCTACGTCGCAATCGAGCGCCTCCAATTGGTGCGCGATCCCCTGCGCTCCCGCGACGGGCGGCTGATGGTCGAACTCGAGCCCGGAGGCGCGCTGTCCGCGAAGCTTTCCGGGGCCGAGAAGCGCCTGCTCGATTTTCTGGCGTTGAACCCGGGCGGCCATGAGCTGGTTCCACTCGAGGAAAACGTCAAGGGATCGGCGCCCGCCGCGCGGCGCCTCGCCAAGGCCGGCGCGGTGCGCCTGTGGAAAGTTCCGGGCGAGCAGGCAGTCCCCTTCGCGCCCATCTCCCGGCCTGTGCTCAACGCCGAACAGCAAGTCGCGCTCGACTCCATCCGCGCCTCGCTCGCGTCCGACCGCTTTCACACCTTCCTGCTTCACGGCATCACCGGTTCGGGGAAGACCGAGGTCTACATGCACGCCATCGAGGCGACGCTCGAGCTGGACAAGAGCGCCCTCCTGCTGGTGCCCGAGATTGCCCTCACCCCGGCCATGGCCGGGCACTTCTACGGCCGGTTCGGGGATTCGGTCGCGATTCTCCACAGCGCCTTCACCGATCTCGAGCGCGCCGAGCAGTGGCGGCGCATCCGGCGCGGGCAGTCGCGGGTGGTGGTGGGCACGCGCTCCGGTGTCTTCGCCCCGGTCGAGAACCTCGGCCTGATCGTGGTCGACGAGGAGCACGACCAGAGTTACAAGCAGGAAGAGGCGCCGCGCTATCACGGTCGGGACGTGGCCATCGTGCGCGCGCAGCGGGCCGGCGCCACGGTCGTGCTCGGCTCGGCCACCCCCGGCCTCGAATCACGCTACAACGCCACCCGCGGCAAGTACACCCTGCTCGAGCTCCGCGAGCGCATCGAGAAGCGCCCGCTCCCGGCGGTGGAGCTGATCGACATGCGCCTCGAGTTCCTGGAAACGCGCCAGCAGAGCCTGTTCTCCCGCCGCTTGATGCAGGCCATCGAAGCGCGGCTCGATGCTGGCGAGCAGGTCATGATGTTGCTCAACCGCCGTGGCTTCTCCACCTTCGTCGCCTGCCGCAGTTGCGGCGCGCGCGTCGAGTGCCGTAATTGCTCGGTCACCCTCACCTATCACCGCCGCGAGCAGCGCCTGCTCTGCCACTACTGCGATTACGCCGCGCCGGTCCCCAAGGTCTGCCCCAAGTGCGAAAGCGAGCACATCTATTTCCTGGGCAGCGGGTCGGAGAAAGTCGAGGAGACGCTTCACCAAGCCTTCCCCCGCGCCCGCATCGCGCGCCTCGACCGCGACACCGTTGGCGGCCGTCGCCAATATGAATCGATCCTCAGCGGCTTCCGCGAGCGCAGCTTCGACATCCTGGTGGGCACCCAGATGATTGCCAAGGGCCACGACATTCCCAACGTAACCTTGGTCGGCGTGGTCTCAGCCGACGTGGGTCTGGGCCTGCCCGACTTCCGCGCCGCCGAGCGCACCTTCCAGTTGCTGACCCAAGTCGCCGGTCGCGCCGGACGCGGCGATCTCCCCGGCCAGGTCCTCATCCAGACCATCAATCCCGACCACTACGCCATCCGCTTTGCCGCCGCCCAGAATTATCAGGGCTTCTACGAGAAGGAGCTGAACTTCCGCCGCCAACTGCACTACCCGCCGTTCTCGGCCATGGCCAACATCCTGGTGCGCAGCGAAAAAATGGAAGAGGCGCTGAAGCTGAGCGGCATGCTCGGCCGCCACTTGCTAAGCCCGCCCGAAAACGTGAAGGTGCTCGGACCGGCCACGGCCCCGGTGGCCAGGCTCAAGGCCGAACACCGCTTTCAGTTCTTGATCAAGTCCTCCAGCCGCCGCACGCTGGCCGAGCTGCTCCGCGGCATCCGCCGTTTCGCCGAGGAGTACCGCTGGCCCGCCACCGCCCTGGTCATCGACGTGGATCCGCTGAGTTTGATGTAACCCAAATCACGCTCCCGGAAACTTCCAGATCCGCAGCGCGTTCTTCCCCAGCAGCAGCTCCCGGTCTTCGTTGGTGTAAAAGTCGAGGTACTTGTCGACGAATTCCAGTTCCTTATCCATGGGCAGCTCCCAGCGGGGGCGGGGATACCCCGTGCCCCAAACGAGCTGCCTGGGGCCGAATTCCTCGTAGATCGCTTTGTAGAACGGCCAGGTATCCGGATAGGGGTACTTCTTGCTTTCCGACATCTCGTACGGTTCCGAGGCGCTGACCCAAACCTGGGGGAACCGCTTCAGCCGGAACATCTGGCGGAACTCGGGCCAGGGATCGGACAGTTTCAAGTCTGGCTTGCCCGCGTGGTCGATGATGATCTTGACGCCGGGGAAACGCCCCGCCATGTCCTCCAGCATCGGCATCTGGTGCGGCAGGATGTAGAAGTTAAACACGGCGCCGAGTTTTTCCGCCTCGCTCCAGAGCGGGTAGTGCTCCTTGCTATTCAGCCAGGTGGACTTGGGGTGGTAGATCGGGCTGAAGCGCATTCCCTGGAAATCGTGTTCCTTCACCCAGTAGCGGAGCCGCTCGTGGACCTGGGGGTCCTCTGGATCGATCAAGCCATGCGCGACAAACAGATTTGGGTATCGGTGCAGGCAGTGGCTGATATAGGAGTTGTCCCAACCGTAATAGCGGGGGTTGATCAGCACGGCGTACCGGAGGTGAAACTCGCGCATCTGCTCCACCTGGTTCTCGATCGGCGCAGCCATATTCACTTTCAGGTTGGGCCGCTCCGGGTGGCGAAACGGGAATTTCGGATCGAGCGTCCACACCTCCAGGTGGGTGTCGATCAACAGGCGGTCTTCCCTCGAAGAAAGACCGGCTGCGAGCTGCGCGACAAAGCCCCGCCGGGAGATCCGTCTGCTGGCATGCATATCCCGCGCGACTGGTTCCTTCGCCATGGCAGTTTCCGATCTCGGGAGCTAACTAATTCCAGGTGATTATAACAGCCGGTTCATGAAACGATCACGCAAACGTCGCCAAGAACACCTTTGCGGCCTTTGCGAGCTTGGCGTCTTGGCGTGAAATCTCTTAGCTGAGCCGGAATTCCTGCCCGATTTTTTCCACTGCGATGCGCTCGGTGCGGGGGCCGGCCGCCGTGTAGAAGCGCTCGATCGGCTCGAGCAGCGGCTCCCGGCTGAGGGGAAAGGTCTGGTGATGCACGGGGATGAAAAACTCCGCTCGCGCGTCGTTCCCCATGCGCCAGGCCTGCTCGGGCGTGCAGTGAAAGCGGATCCAGGGGTTATAGGTACCAATGGGCATGATGGCCAGGTCCACCGGCCGCGAGTCCCGCAAGCCGCGGAACGAGCTGGTCCAGGCCGTGTCGCCGGCAAACAGCACCCGGTAGCGTCCCGCTTCGAGCAGATAGCCGTTGTAGCCGCGCCAGGTGTCGGTGCGCAGCCGGGCGCCCCAGTGGTTCACCTCGAAAGCGCGGCATTCGACCGGGCCCACGCGGGTGCGCTCGCCCAACGCCAGCTCGCGCACTTCCCGATAGCGCCCGGGCCGCAGCAGGTCGCTGGTGCTGCTGGCGGTGATCACCGCCGTCTCGCGCCTCTCCAGGCGCCGCAGCGACGGCAAGTCGAAATGGTCCATGTGCGCATGCGAAAGCAGGATCAGGTCGATCTGCGGCAGGTCCCAATATCCCAGGGCGGGGGCCACCAGGCGCTTGATGCCCAGCGTAAACAACCCCAGGCCGATGCCTGCGCGCTCGCTGAAGATGGGGTCGGTAAGAATGGTGAATCCGTCGATTTTCAGCAGCACGCTGCTGTGGCCGAGCCAAGCGGCGTAGAGGCCGCGGTCGGGCCATCGATACGGCTGCGGGTAGAGCGGCGGCCGCCGAATCATGCGCGAGCGCTCGCGCGCCGCCTGCCGCCAAAAAGCGGGAGAGGCCCGGTACGCCAAGCCGCCCAAGCCGGCCAAGCCCGCAGCTCCGGCGCCTGCCAGCCAAGCCCGGCGGCGCCATTTCCTGTGATGGGTCATCTCTTCTATTCTATCCTAGCAGGCATGGTGACCTTTACGATCGGCACGATCGAAGTGCAGTCGGAGTGGAATGATTCAGAAACGGCGCGCCGCCTCTTGAAGGCGCTGCCCATCGAGTCTTTCGGGGACTATTGGGGAGGCGAGTTTTACTTCGAGGTCCCGGTCAAGGTCCGGGCCGAGAAGACCGCACGAGAGGTGGTGGATCCCGGCACGGTGGCTTACTGGCCCGACGGCGCTTGCCTGTGCATCTTCTGGGGACCTACGCCGGCCAGCGAAGGCGGCGAATGCCGGGCCGCCAGCAAGGTGAACCTGGTCGGCCGCGTGCTGAACCCGGAGGTCTTGCCCAAGCTGAAG
>JACQDI010000003.1 GCA_016201195.1 Acidobacteriota bacterium
GTGGCCACGACCGCGGCCCTCACCGTCAGCAACGCGGCGTTCGGCAAATTGACCGGTTCGCAAACCGTGGGCCGGCAGCTCCAGTTCGGCCTGAAGCTATTGTGGTAGCGGGCGAGTTATACTAACGCCCGAAAAGGGAGGCGCCATGAGAAGAACTCAGCCATTGCTCCTGTTCGCCATGCTGGGCTGGAACGTGGCCCAATGCCAAGGTCTGAATTGTGACCTTCGCGCGTACAAGCCCGTCGAGGGCCTCCAGGCGGAGTCCGGGGGAGCTGGTTTGCAGGTCACGTGGCAGGGCGACCGCGATCGGCAGTTGCGGGCCATATTCGCCATTCGCGACGGCCAGCCGGTAGTGCGCGAGCTGGCTGTGCGGAAGGGCAACGGCGCCTGGGCGGTGCTGGCGCGCGATCTGAGCCCGGAGTTTGACGTGACCAGCGGGCGACGGCGCATCTCCGAGCAGCAACTCTCTCCATTGCGGGCGCTCAAGCTGGAACTGACGCCCGAGTTTCTGGAGAGAGAAAAGTGGAAGGCGTTTTGGGACGCCCCGCTCGATATTCCGGGAGCCAGGGGCACGAATCCGGACCTGCCGCGCAGTCCGGAAGAGATCCGCCGCGCGACAGCAACTTACCACACGACCGGTTGCGAGGTGAAGACCGAGGGGGCGCGCCTGGAAGTGACGTTTCCGGGCCTGTCGATGGGTATCTTCTCGGGCCAGTTGCGGTTCACCGTATACAAGGGGACCAACCTGGTGCGCCAGGAAGCGATCGCCAAGACCGAAGAGCCCTCCGTGGCCTACAAGTACAACGCGGGGCTGAAGGGCTTCTCCATCGGCAAGGCGAAGAGCGTGATGTGGCGGGACGTCGCGCGAGAGTGGCAGAAATACGAGTTCGGAGGATCCGTCAATACCGATCCGGTGGCGCTCCGGGCGCGCAACCGCCTGGTGATCGTCGAGGCCGCCGGCGGATCTGTGGCGATTTTTCCGCCGTCGCACAAGTTCTTTTTCGCGCGTGAAATCGAGCTGAACCTGGGCTACGTGTGGTACCGCAAGGATGCTGACAACTCGTTTTCGGCGGGGGTGCGGCAGGCCGAACACGAGGAGGAGTACCGTCCGTTCGGCGTCTCCGAAGAGGTTTGGAACCGGAGGGCCCGCCAGTCGCGGCACAACCTCGGAAATTTCGCTCTGTACAACGCGCCTGCGGGCGCCTGGCAACGTATGGCCGTCTATTACTATCTGAGTCCGGACGACGTGGAAACCACGCAGCAGGCCGTCCTGGCCTTCACGCACGGAGACCGCTACAAGCCCCTGCCGGGCTACCAGGTGGCGGTCAGCCACTTCCACACACACTTCAACGAGCAGTTATCGGACGCCGGCACCATCGATCTCCACATCTCCATGATGTCCGATTTCCATGGCGACGGCCATCCCATGGATCCCGGGCCGCTCCGACTTAAGGACCAGAAGGTTTATTTCGATGGCAGCCGCCGTCACTCGGACCGGAGTTTTCTGATCATGCCCGGCGAGGAACCCGATGCGACCCTGGGCGGCCACTACACGATGGTGTTTCCTCGGCCCGTTTATTGGACGCATGTACGGCAGGCCGGCCAGCCGTTTGTGGAGCAGGATCCCCAGTACGGCAAGGTGTACCACGTCGGTTCCAGGGCGGATGAATTGGAGATGCTGCGCCTGGAGCAGGGCCTGGTATGGCAGGCTCACCCCCGGACGAAGGGCTCGTCGGGCTATCCGGACGCAGTTCGCGAATCGGAACATTTTCGCAGCGATCGGTTTCTGGGCGCCTCGTATCAGTCGCTGCCTGTCGACCTGTCGGAAAAGCGGATTTGCGAATCGCGCTGTTTCGGCGTGCTGGATGACATGAACAACTGGGCCGGGCCGAAGTACATGATCGCCGAGGGTGACACGTACATGAAGTATCCGGACGATGAAACGTTTCCGCATCTGATCGTCAACTACGTCAAGGTGGACCGTGTGCCGAGGTTCGACGAAGACTGGAGCCCGATTCTGCGCGCCATGCGGGCCGGCGACTACTTCGTCAGCAGCGGCGAGGTGCTGTTCCGAAGCTACGGCATCGAGGGGAAGGGGGCCCACCGCACCTTCACGGCAGAAGTCGAGTGGACCTTCCCCCTGGAGTTTGTGGAACTGGTATGGGGGGACGGCGACCAGACGCAGCGGCAGCTCATTGCGGCGACCGAACTCGCGCCGTTCGGCCATCACGGTTTTCGAGTCCCGTTCGACGTCTCCGGCAAGAAGTGGGTCCGGCTTGCGGTCTGGGACTCGGCCGGCAACGGCGCCTTCACTCAGCCCGTCCACTTGAAATAGTCACGAGCAAACCACTGGACGGGATGGAGTGGCGAGGGCCATGACGCATCGGGTGGCCTGCACGGCGCTGGTGGGTGTGGGCCAGCTCCAGGAACACACCGAGGTCCCGATCGAGGTCCGACTGCGTGCCATCGAAGTAGAAATTCCGAATCGGGATGCCGCCCAGGTCCCGGCTCTAGCCGGGGGTAGACAGCTTCCGAAACGATGCCGTTCATACACGTGAAGGGACTGATATCGATGATGCCATGTACGCCCTGGCGTGCCAGGTGGACGACCTTCCCCAAAGGGCGGTCCACGAGGCGGTCCGGCGGGCTGGCCTTGCCAAGCCTGCCGCCAGCCACACGTTCCGGCATTCGTTTGCTACCCATCTGCTGGAGGATGGCTACGACATCCGGACGGTCCAGGAGCTTTTAGGGCACCAGGACGTCAAAACCACGATGATCTACACGCGCGTGTTGAACCGCGGCGGGCTGGGGGTTCATAGCCCCCTGGACCGGCTCTGGAAGCCGGTGTCGGGCGAGACCGGGAGCGTTAGACTGACCGAACCGATCGGTCTAACACCCCGCAGGCAAGGCTGATGAATGGAGGAGAAGTTGTTGCCGGACCAGCAGTTGCGGTCCCGGCTGGTCTGCCGGCGATTTCGTGTTAGGCTGTCCAGCAGGGGTGTTACACTGGTCTAGCTAAACATGAGTTGGCTTCGAAGCGAACGAAAGGAGATTAACCATGCGGACTTTTGCACAGAAACCGAAGGCAACTCAGCAGACTACGTCTGCCAAATCTGCGATAACGGGTTGGGCACACCTTGGCCAAAGCCGTGAGCTGAACTCAATCCTTCACTTACAGCGCACAATTGGCAATCAAGCAGTGCAACGGATGCTGCAGACTAAGTCTGAAGAATTCAATGCCAGCTTGACCAGTACGGTACCACCTCGATTTGGGCACGACTTTAGTCGGATTCCTATACGTCCTACTGGAGCAGGAGCGATACAGACGAAATTGGCGTTCAACAAGCCTGGAGTCGAACATCTCGTGCAGCGCTTGACCGCGATGATCCCGCGCGCGAATGCGTCCATTTTCCGTGACGACGGCGCGCTGGAAGAGGAGCCGACAAACGAGGCAGTTGCCGCCGAATCCGAGACGCCTATGGAAGAACCGACCGCCGAAACAGAGCAGCGCGTAGCGGAGACGACGGCGCGCGAGCCGAAAGAGGGCGAGACCGTTCGCCTCCCCGACATCGAACCGCCGGACATACCGGTATTCACCATCGCGCAGGCGGACCCGGTGAATCCTACGCTCTATTACAGGCCTCACGTTGAGCAGCTCACAGAGTCGAACGCGTGTCCGATTGATAAAGACGGTCTCCCTAAAGCCGGGTTGACTACCACTTTTCATCCTTCCATCATCAACGTTTCGGTCACGCCGGTCTTGGGTTGGTACTACGTGGATGCTACGCTCGACGAAAAGATTACGTACCAGGTGTGCGACGGGGTCGGTCCGCAGGGTCAAGTGGACATCACCTCGGAGGATGATCCGGACATTACGAAAGAAAACTATTGGGAGGTGGCGCTAGACCTGACGCCCAACTCAAAGGGCGTGCCGCCGCGTAACCTGTATTATGCGAGCGATCTCACGCTGCGGCACGAGCGCTTTCACGCCACCGAGTGGGCGAAGGTCGCGCAGGAGAGCGTGCCCGACGTCCAGAAATGGCTCATGGGCAAGACGGCGTCTAGCGTTGATTTGGGAGTCGCCTTCCTGCTCGTGGATTTGAGCAAGCAGTTTATGAAGATTGTGGACGCCAAAGTACATCCGGGCGCCGAAGACCGTACGTACGGCGACGGCAAGTCATTGTATCTCGCCCGTTCCAAAGCGATTATCGCCAAGGGGGATGCGGGTGGGTACCCGAAATGGGACTGGAAGAAAGGGCTGCCATGAGGAGGCGAGGATGAACGGGCGCGCAGATTCTGAATATCGACACTTGTTTGCGCCTAACAACGGGTTCCACCGGACGGCGCTCCGCGCCGCCGCTGAACCCCAGCGTTAGCCGGATCAAATTGGGCCGAATAGGCGACTTCGACTCCGGAGTAGAGTCAGGCCGACAAGAGGCGCCGCCGATCGCGGATCACACCCTTCTTCATCCTCACTTGAGAAGTCGAATATCAAAGAGCGCGGTCGCGCCGGCCTCGACCTTGAGGAAGTCGGAGGGCGGCGAGAGCGGCTGGCCCCTGGCGTCCACGACCCTGGCGGAAACCTCGGGCTGCACCCGGAACAGGTCCGGCTGCTCCCGGGCGCTGAAGAGGCGGAAGAACTCGCCGTTGTCGTTAGCGGTCGCGGTCTTGAGCAGGGCGGTGAACTTATTTTCCTTGTCGGTGAGCGTAACGATGGTGCCCTTGACGGGGGCGCCGTCCGGCCCGGTCACCTTTCCGGCGACCAGCCATTCGTCGGGCTTGGCCTGGGGCTGGGCGTCGGCGCGCTTCAGGGTCTGGCGGTGCAGCAGGGCCAGGGCCTCAGCTTGGGCGGCCGCCTGATCGAGTTCCAGCACGCTCGGATGGTTGGGGCCGAGGAGACTTTCCAGCCGCGCCTTCTCCTCGCGCAGGGCCTTGGCCTCCGCGATGCGCGCGTCGGCGGCTTGCTTCAGCGCGTTTTTTCGGGCTGCTTCCAGACCTTCCACCAGTCCATCCGCCAGCGCGCCCAGGGCGCTTCCAATTGCATCTGCCATGACTCATCCTCCTCCTGCCGCACGCGCTCCAAAAACAGGCGCCGCGGCGAGCCTGCACGCCAGAGACAGATTATCCTTGTTCACCGTCCGCGCGGCGGGACCGGTGATCAGAATGCAGTGGGTCGCCTGGTTGTCCACTCCGGTGCTCATGAGAAATCCCATAGAAACCAGTGAAAAGCCGCACTGGCCTATATTTTCAGCGTAGCCGTTGTCCGGCACCCGAGCCGTCACCGCCAGATCCATGGTATCGAACAACTGAAAGGTCTGGGCCAGGCGGGATTCGGTCTGGTTGGCGGCGGCGATCAGGTCGTCCAGGGTGACCACGAGAACCCCTGTAACCTGGAAGTTGGGCTGGGCAGCCGGACGCATTTCGAGCAACACCTGGTTGCCGGAGAACTGGATGGCGCCGCCGGCGAGTTCCGGCGGGGGCGCGGCTCCGCCCGCTGAAAAACTGGCGCTGACCTTCCTGGCATTGAAGCCCTGGCCGGCGAGCAGCGCGGCCAAGTAAGGGGCGAGCCCGAAATTGATGATCAACACTGCGCCAACCGACAACTCGGGATCGGTGGCGAATGCCTTCAGAGCCGCATTGACCGCATCCAGGCCAGGCAGGCCGGGGTTGTTTTGGGAGACCAACCGGTTGCCGGCCACCTGCATGGAGCCTGTGCCTTGGAGATTCAGGGCCAGGGTGCCCGGCGTGATCACCACGTTGCCGGTGACCCGGGCGGCGAGGGGCGAGGCGACGAGGCGGGTTATGGCCGGGCCGGCGCCGGTCGGGTCGGACGATGGGATAGCGGAGGCGGCCGGAAACACGTCCGGGGCCACGATGCCGCCCTGGTTGCGGCGCTCCTGAATTGTTCCGGGGGGCGCGCCATTGTTCAGGACGTGATTGTCCACGACGTCGATGCCGCCGGCGCGAGCGGCGAAGACCCCACAGACGGGCGCTTTTGAACGGTTGCCGTTCGACTCGATGCGATTGTGGCGCACGAGCACGCGCCGGACGCTGTCCAGGATGATGCCGCCATGCGGCAGGCCGTCGGGGCGGGCGGCCGCCCTTTCGCTCACGCAGTTGTCGATGATGTTCTCCGTAATACTAAGCCCCAGGGTCCCGCTCCGGGCGCCGCCGCCCGCTGCCGACGCCGCCGCGCCGGCGATGCCGCTTTCGACCATGCCGGTAATGTAGTTGTGCTCGATGGCGATGTTGCGCAGGATGGGGGAAGGTTCCCCGCCCCGCGCGCCGCCCAGCGTGATGCCGTTGCCGTCGCCCTGGGAGATGTGGTTTTCGAAAACCCAGACGCCGGCCGATCCTCCGCGGATCTCGAGGCCGCCGTTCCGCATGCGGGTTCGCGCGACGATCTGGTTCTGGCCGAGCAGGGAAATCGAGGGCAGCGCGGCGATGCGGCTTTCCAGGACCAGGAAATCCCGGGCATTGGTCGTGATGATGCCTGGGCCGGCGGCGTTCAGATCGAGTCCCCGGATCCGACCGCCGGCCCCGGTCCAGGTGATGGCCGGAAGGGTGGCCCGTGTTTCGAGCAGAAAGTTTTCGAAGGAAATCCCGTCGCCGGCGACGATGAATGCCGCGCCTTCGGCCGCCACGCGGGAGGCCCGGGCGCAACCGGTGATGGTGACGTCGTTGCGGCTGATGGTGATGGTTTGGTTGACCGTGTGGTTGCCCGGGAGCAGGCAGACCCGCACGGGAATGGTTCCGGTGGCGATGGAGGCGATGGCGGCGGCCAGGTTCTGAAACTGGCCCTTGCTCAGCACGCCATCGCCGACGCTGATGGTACAGCAGCCCTCGCCGGCCGCGGGCGGCCACAGCGGGCGGCAGTCGCCGATGGTGGGGGTCGGGAGACCGGTCAGGGTGGCGAGCTGGCAGTAATGGTGAACGATGCCGCGGGGCGGCGCGTCAACGAAGGTGTCCACGGAGGCGTCGGCAGTGCGGGCAGCCACCACCCAGTAGTCGCCGACGTGAAACTGGCCGGCGGCGGGGTTCAGGGCAAAGCGTACT
>JACQDI010000963.1 GCA_016201195.1 Acidobacteriota bacterium
AATGCGCCCAGGCCCACGGCGAAGGTCGCATCGGGAAACGCCATTTTGCGGCAATGCTGTTCGCCGAAGCGGCAGCCCCGCAGCAGGTCCGGATCACCTACGGCACGGCAAGCGAGCTTCGTTCCCCGCGCCAGGTCGCGCACCTCAAAGGTGGGCTTGTCCCGGTCGAGGTGTCCCACCATCGTCACCGGCGCGATGGTCTGCTGCGCGGGGGGCGCTTCGGCTATCAGCAGCCGGCCCAGGTTGGCCATCTCCAGCACCTTTTTCACCAGCGGCGAAGCGCTCGACACCAGGAACGATCCCTGAATCTCTGTCAGCTCCTTGTAGAACTTCACCAGCACGCCGATGCCCGCCGAACTCAGGAACGACACCTCGGAAAGGTTGATCCGGATGCGGTGGGCGCCGTCGCGGATCACCTGGTCGAGCGCCTGCACTAGATGATCGGCCCAATACCCGTCGAGGCGCCCCTTGACCTTGACTTCCAGAAAATCGCCCGCTTGCGTCTTAGTCACTTCCATGGGATCTCTTTATCACCTCGTTCATTTGCCGCCATCAATCACCTGGTCCGCCCGCCGGAGCACGTCGTCCGGAATGCGCCACGGATCCTTCAGCCCTTCCACCGCTTTGGGGTTGACGATGAGCTTGTCCGGCACATAGTTGCGAATCGGGATCTTCGTGAGGTCGGCGCCCTTGAGGATCTGCGCGGCCAGCTCTCCGGTCTGCTTCCCCACCAGGTAAAAGTTTGCCCCCCGGTCGAACAGCGCCCCTCGCGCCGCCACCGGCGGCACGATGGAGAACACGGGGATGCGTCCCTGCTTGGCCGCCGCCAGCACCTGCTCCACCGCCACCAGCACGGTGACGTCGCCTCCGACCCACAGCGCATCGACGCCGCGCGCCACCAACGAACTCGCCGCTTCGCCCACCCCCGAAGAGTTCTCGATGGCCGTCTACACCAGCTCGATGCCCAGCTCCTTCGACGCTTGCCGTGCTTTGAGGATGAACGCCTCTGAGTTCGACTCCGACGGGTTCCACGCCACGCCCACCCACTTCAGCCCGGGATACATTCGCCGGGCCAGCTTGAACGCTTCGTCGACCGGAATGAAACTGCCGATCCCCACCAGGTGCCGGGGGTGATCGAGCGGGTTGGCGCGGCGATTCCCACTCCGGCGCTCGCCGGGTCGGCGACGACGCAGAAGACGTGCTTCACCTTGCCGTCGCGGTTGGCGTTGGCCACCGCTTGCAGCGACCGTGTGCTCGAAGTGAGCACCAGGTCGTAGTCGCCGCCGCCGAGCTGTTTGGCGATCGCATTGCCGGTGGCGACGTCATTCTCGGCGTTGAATCTCTCGAGCACCATATTCTTGCCTGTCTGGAATCCGCCCGCCGCCAGCCCGTCGAGCATCCCCTGGATGCCTTCGTCGAGCAGCGGCTGGGAGGCGTGTTGCAGCAGCGCCACGTGCGGCACGCGCCGCGTGGACCGGTTCCAATCCGAAAGCAAAAGCACGCCCGAGCTGAGCGCGATCAGCACCATCCCCAGCCAGAGCCGCTTCAGCGTGGCCATAGATTCTTCTTCATGGTCAGAACATTCCGGTCGCCCCGCCTTTGATACTGCAGCTCGTCCATCAGGTTCTTGACCAGGTGGATTCCGAGGCCCCCCGGCTGCCGCTCCTCGAAGGGGACGTTCAAGTTGGGTGGCGGGGCCTCCAACGGGTTGAACGGCACCCCGTCATCCTCGACCGAAACGGTCAGCTCGCCTCCGTCGAGCGCGAAGCTCACCCCGATCTCGTGCGGTCCCTGGTCCTGGTACCCGTGCCGGATCACGTTGACAATGATTTCGTCGAGCGCCAGGTTCAGGTCAAACTCCACATCCGCCGAAAGCCCGTGGCGGCCGCAAAACTCGGCAATGATTTCCGCCAGCCGGGGAATCTCCGCCAGATCATTCTTGACGACCAGTGACAGGTTCTCCGGCATCCGTGAAGGTAGGGTGTACCATCTTCAACACGGTTTTGCAAGGTGGGGTGGGCCTCGTTGTCAATGTCGTAGATTGTAATAATGTTCGGATGGTTGAGCGCCGAAGCCGCCTTCGCCTCCTGCACGAAGCGCCGCTTCCGCTCCGGGTTCGCCACCGCTTCGGCGGGCAGCACCTTGATCGCCACGGCCCGGTCCAGGTGCGTATCCTGGGCGCGATAGACCACGCCCATGCCGCCCTCGCCGAGCTTGTCCAGGATCCGGTAGTGCGAGATGGTTTGCCCGATCATTTCCGCCGCGCCGCTCCTCCCGCGTAGTGAGCAAACGCCTCCGGCTTCCCCGGCGGCGCGATCTCAAAGTCGACCGTCACCGTGTCGCTGCCCGTCTTCCGGTACGTCAGGCGGTACCGCGGTCCCGACGCCGATGCCTCGCTCAGAAACCGCACCGCTTCGCCGACAAACTCGGCCTCATAGCGGATCACGTGCCCTTCGTTATCGAAGTAGATGGCCCGGATGGCCTTCCCTTCCGACTCCGGGTAAATCACCATCAGGTCCTCGTGGTGGAAGGCCGCGCGGCCCGCCGAAGCCGGGTAGTCGGCTCGGTTCCGGCGAACCAGAACCTTGCCTTCCAGATCCAACTGAAACGACAAGGAGCCGGCGCCCCGGCCCGGCACGCCTCCTCCCTCCGCCACCCAGTCCCCCACCAGAAACCGCAACGGTTTCCAAGGATCGGCCGGCTCCGCTGCCGCTGCGGCCAGCAATGCCAGGCCCATTAGCCCTCGCCTCATAATGCCCACACTTCCGACTCCTGCCTTTTGTATTCCGCCTTCTGCTCACCAATATTTCAAAATCAGCGCCCGGGTCTTTTTGACGTCCCCCGCGGGATCGGGCTCATTCCCGTATTCAATCGAGATCGGCCCCTTGTAGTTGTACTTCTTCAGCATCGCGAAGACGCGCGGCAGGTCCACTCCCTTCGCTTCGCCGTTCTCGTCGAATCCGCCGACCTTGACGTGGGTGGTAAGCGCGTACGGCGCGACCTTGGCTATCTCCTCGTAGCGCGCATCCGCCGGGAAGTTGCCGAAATCGACTAGCGAACCAACCCACTTCGGGTCCGTGGCCTGGATGATCTTGACGATGTTGTCCGCCTTCGCCGAGACCCCGCCGTGATTCTCGATCGAGATCCTGATCCCCAGCTCCTTGGCCAGCGGCAGCATCTCCTTGAACGCCGCGATTACGCGCTCCAATCCCGCCGTGTCGTCGGCGTTCTCCTGCTTGTCGGTGCGGCCCACGTTGATCCGCACCAGCGGCGCTCCCAGGCGCTTGGCCACCCGCAGCTTCTGCTTGTCGGTCTCAATCTGCTTCCGCCGCAACTCCTCGTTCGCCAGAGCCAAGTTGCCCTCCATGATGAAGCAGGTCACCACGCGGTCCGCCTTCTTCACTGCCGCCTTGATGCGGTCGATGTAGTCGTCGTCCAGGCTCTCGAAGAACATGTCGTTGTAAGAGATGCCCTTGATCCCCAGCTCCTTGTAAAGTTGGGGCACTCCCAGCATGTCCAGCTTCTTCGCCCGGATCACGGTGCGAAAACTGTAGGTCTCGCAGGCCAGCATGTTGCCGCCGCGCAGCTTGGCATCATCGGCCAGGGCCAGGCCCGAGCAGAGCAAGAGCAGCGTCAGGATTGTGCGTTTCATAGCCCTCGTTGTAGCAGAAGGTCAGTGGAAAGACAACGTTCAGGAGAGCACGGTGAATCCCGGCGCGCCTCGCAGCGAGCGATCGAACGTCACCGTATCGCGGCACCCGGCATCCTGGCTGATTTCACCGATCAAGTAGTCGATGAAGCCGGCCTTGCCGTCACGGTAG
Source organism: Acidobacteriota bacterium (assembly GCA_016201195.1). GTDB lineage: Bacteria > Acidobacteriota > Terriglobia > Bryobacterales > JACQDG01 > JACQDI01. The sequence continues at coordinate 3,822 of JACQDI010000963.1, forward strand.
GCCTGCAAGCTGCGCCGGATGGCCGCATCGTGTTCGAGCCGGAACAAGTCCTTGGCCAGAATCTGCTCCAGGATCTCGATGAGAACCGGTTTGGGCTGAATGTAGTTCCGCGTCAATACCCAGACCGTTTCACACAGGACTGGAATGGAAAGAAAGATCGACTCCTTGGTTTCCCGGCACTCTTCAATCACCCGCTCGGCCATGGCCAGTTGTCTGGGATGGTCCGCCACCAGGTAGCGGACCAGAATGTTGGTGTCCAGGCTCCTCACTGGCCGGCCCAGCCTCGGGCGATCGCTTCATTCATTTCCGCGATCGATACCGCTCGCCGGTGCGGCGAGCGAACGATGCCCTTCAGGCTCCGAATGTCTTTGTTGCGCGCTTTGAGAACCACTTGGCCGGAGGAATCCACAAAGAACTCGACGCGATGGCCGGTCCGGAGCCGGAGGTGCTCGCGAATCTCCTTGGGAATGGTGATCTGGCCCTTGCTGGTGACTGTACTGGTAGCCATCGATTTCCTTACCGGCTGAGAGCTTCCTTACTTGATGGTAAGGCCGCTGCCACCTCCCTGTCAACCGGTCTCATCCCATCATCGTCTTGCGGATATAGTCGCGCGTCATCTCCACCATCCGCCGGCTGGGGACGTCCTCGCGGCGGTTCATCTCCACGATCAGCCACCCGCCCCAGCGCAGCTCGCGGAGGATTCGCCCCAGCCCGGCGAAATCGAACTCCCCGGCGCCCATCAGCACTTCCTTCCCGGCTGCCATATCGCGCAGGTGGAACGCTACGATGCGCTTCGCATACTCCCCCACGATGCGCGGCACGTTGAACTGAGGAGGGAAGGTGTTGCCCACATCCAGCACGAACGATACCGCTGCCGGGTCAGTCCCGTCGAACAGCGCCTTCAGGTGTCGTCCCCCTTGCTCCAGCTCGTGGGTGTGGTTGTGCGAGCAGAGGCGCACCCCCAGCTCGCGGCACGCTTTGCCTGCCCGGTTCAGCTCCTCACACTTCCGGCGCAGCGTCGTCTCGTCCCAGCCGAGGGGCCGCGCGCTTCCGCTGAGCATCAGGTGATCGCCGCCCAGCGCTTTCACCGCCCGCGCTATCTCGACAACCTGGCCCTGCTCTTTCTCAATTTTCGCCGGATCGAAAAACCCCACACCCAGGTGTAATCCGATCAGCGCAATCCCTCGCTTCTCGATCTCGGCCCGCATCGGCGCGGGATCGGCGAAGCTGTGAGCGAGGCTCGCGAAGTTGGTCTCAAAACCCTCGTACCCCAGCGCCGCCAGGTCCTCGAGCGCC
>JACQDI010000955.1 GCA_016201195.1 Acidobacteriota bacterium
CCCCAAGGTGCGCGAGGTGCTGGTTCGCGGCGGGAACAAGATCAGCGCCAAGGTCGGCCAGCAGGGTCTTCAGGTCGACGTCCGGGCCCTTGACCGCTCCAGCTACGGCTCGGCCATGCAATATTTCACCGGCAACAAGGAACACAACGTGGCCCTGCGCAACCGCGCCATCAAGATGGGCTTCAAGCTGAGCGAATACGGTCTGTTCCAGATCGATGGTGAGACAAGAGTAGCTGGCGTAACAGAAGAGGAGATATATCTCAAGCTTCACTTGAAGTGGATTCCGCCCGAGCTGCGCGAGAATACCGGCGAGATCGAGGCCGCCGCCGAGGACCGCCTCCCGCCGCTCGTCGAGCTCGGCCAGATCCGCGGCGACGTCCACGCCCACACCACGGCCACCGACGGCCGCAACTCGATCGCCGAGATGGCCGCTGCCGCCCGCGATGCCGGTTACCAGTACTTAGCCATCACCGACCACTCCAAGGCCCTGGCCATGGCCAACGGTCTCGACGAGAAGCGCCTGGTGGAGCAGATTCACAAAATCCGCGAGGTCGCCGCGCAGTTCCCCGAGCTGACACTGCTGGCCGGCTGCGAGTGCGACATTCGCCAGGACGGCGCCATGGACCTCGCCGACGACGCCCTCGCCCAGCTCGACCTCGTCATTGGCAGCGTCCACAGCTACATGAACATGGAGCCGGCGCAGATGACCGACCGGCTGCTGCGGGCGCTCGAGAACCCCTACATCAACATCCTGGGTCACCCCACCGGACGGATCCTGCTGCGTCGCGAAGGCTTCCCCTTCGACTTCGAGCGCATTGCCGCCGAGGCTGGCCGCCGCAACGTTCGCATGGAGATCAACGCCAGCCCCGAGCGGCTGGACCTGGGTCCCAACCTGCTGCGAGTGGCCAAGGCCAAGGGCGTGAAGTTCATCATCTCGACCGACGCTCACCACGTCCGCCACCTCGATAACATGAAGTACGGCGTGTGGACCGCCCGCCGCGGCTGGCTCGGTCCCGCCGACGTGCTCAATACATTGGATGCGGGTCGGTTCCGCGCCGCGCTGAGGCGGAAATAGTGCAGATGGCAGGGAAAGCATGGGGCGGCACAGGGGTGCTGGGCGCCGTCCTTGTGCTTTCGCTGGCGAGCCTCGGGGTTGGGAATCACAGAGTGAGCGTTGCCAGCGCCTTCATGGACCCCATTAGCAGACTCCGCGCCCAGGACGAGTCGTTATATGCCCACAATGCTATCCAGATGGCGAGGGCCGGAGATTGGATGACGCCGAAGTTGTTGGGGCGGTACTTCTTGGAGAAACCGCCTCTGCTCGCGTGGCTTAGCGGCCTGTCGATCAAGTGCTTCGGGGTGTCGCTCCTGGCTCTTCGCTTGCCGGTTCTGCTGGCCGGTTCGCTGGCGGCAACTCTTGTCTTCTTATGGCTATGGGAAACCCGCTCAGCGGTCGCCGCGCTGGCGGGGGCCATGCTGCTGGTGTCCAACCGGCTGTGGCACACCTATTCCCGGCTCTGCATGACGGATGCCCTGCTGGGGACTTGGGTGGCCGCCGCGATCTATTGCTGGGCGCGGGATCCCACTCTGGCGAGGCGAGCTACTTTCATGGCTTTTTGCTTCTTTGCCGCTGCCGCAGTGATGACGAAAAGCATCGCCGGCCTGGCGCCGCTGCTTGCGCTGCTGGTTTACCGCGGCTTAATGCGCGGCCGGCCGCGACCCTCCTGGAAGCGTGTCGGGCAAGCTTGCCTGTTCGTGGCGTGCTTTGCGCTGCCATGGCATTTCTACCAGCTCGTCGTGCATCCCCGCTGGTTCTGGGCCGAGTATGTGAAAAGGCAGATCTTCAGTGTGGGACTCAACCCGCCGCAGTTGCTTTCGCCAGAAGTCCCGCCCTGGTTCTATCTGAAGCGGTTGGTCCTAACCGACCCGGTCTTGTGCGCTCTGGTTGTGCTGGCGGCGCCATCCCTTTGGACCGCCTTGCGTGCGAAGAAGTCTTCACGGGACGTCGTGCTGGTTTCCTGGATCCTCACGGCGGTCGCGGTCCTGATGCTGTTCCGGTCCCGGAATCTGCCGTATCTCTGCTTGCTGCTTCCAGCCTTGTGCATCGTGGTGGCCGGGCACAGTCCCTGGCGGTCTAAGGGAAGTGGGATGCTGGCGACCGCGGCGCTCTGCGGATTGTTTTTTACGAAAGCGTCTTTCAGCGCCCAGCCATGGGGGCTTCCTTTTTTCGGGGAAGGGCAAGTCGAATCGGCCCCGGCGCTGCGGGCGTACTGCGAAAAAGGCCGACTCAACGAGTTGATCCTGGTGTCGCCGGACGACGACTTCTACTCGGCCGTACTGCCCATCCCTCGCGTTCATTATTGCTTCATTGATCCTGTGAGTTCTATCGACGCCTATGGGCGGCATTTCCCATACCTGGGCATCACGGTAACAGCCGATCAGTTTAACCGGTTGGATCGATGGGAGGGATTATTCCGGGAAAGATTGCTGGCTTGGGGTTTGAACTCGACCCAGCCTGTCGCGACCGCGATCGTCGCCGCCTCAGAAAGCGATGTGCTCGGGATCATTCAAGCGCATCCGGAAAGCGACTTCTTTCTTCCGGCGCAGATGCGAAGCGCCGCGGAGGGTCAAGCCAAATCGACGCACGAGGCGGTCCCTGGAACGTCGGGAAGATTCTTTCTTTTGGCTTTGCGCTCACCGCAGCAGCGAAATGCGTCCCTCCAAACGCCAGTGCCGCGTTACTGGTGAAGCGGAGGGCAGATCGTCCATCTTGAAACGGCATCATAAGAACGAACCAGGAGAGGACCAATGACAGACCTGCGTTACCCCATCGGAAGATTCGCGCCGGAGGACCAAATCACGGAAGAACGAAGACAGAGGTGGATCGACGAAATCGCCGAAGTCCCGGCCCAGATTCGAGCTGCCCTGCAGGGATTGACCCCCGAGCAGCTCGACACTCCATACCGGCCGGGAGGATGGACCGTCCGTCAGGTGGCGCATCACCTCCCTGACAGTCACCTCAATAGTTATGTCCGGTTCAAGCTGGCGCTCACCGAGGAGCAGCCCACGATCAAACCATACGACCAGGAGCGCTGGGCCAAGTTGGAGGATGGGCGAGCAGCCCCGGTGGAAATATCGCTCGCGTTGCTCGAGTCGCTGCACCGCCGCTGGGTGTTCCTCCTGCGATCCCTGAGTCCGTCGGAGTTCGCGCGGAAATTCCGGCACCCCGAACTGGGTGAGGTCACGCTGGAGAGGAATCTGGCCCTCTACGCGTGGCACGGCCGCCACCACGTGGCGCAGATCACCTCGCTGCGCGAGCGGATGGGGTGGTAGCGGCCATGCCGCCCTTTTCCATCGTCTCTTCGAAGCTGCTGCTGCGCACCCGCGTCTTCACCGTCAGCCGCGAGAAGGCGGTCGAGCCAGGCGGCATCACCATCGACCGGGAGATCGTGCGCCACACCGGTTCGGCGGTCATGCTCGCGCGGGACCGGGGCGGCCGCATTCTCCTGGTCCGCCAGTTTCGCCTGCCGGCGCGACGCCGCCTCTGGGAGCTGCCAGCCGGCCGCCTGGACCACGGGGAAACCCCGCTCCGCGCCGCCCGGCGCGAGCTGATCGAAGAGACCGGCTACCGCGCCCGCCGCTGGACCCGCCTGGTCTCGTTCTACCCCAGCCCCGGCTACTGCGACGAGCGCATGACGGTGTTCCTGGCCGAAGATCTCCAGGCCGGTCCCGCCCGTCCCGAGGCTGACGAATCCATCGAGTCCCGTTGGTTCACCGCGGCCGAAGTTCGCCGCATGATTCGCACAGGCCGGATTCAGGACGGCAAGACATTGGTCGGATTGCTACTCCTGTTCGGCGTCAGGTCAGCCGGTCTTTGACGGCCGGGCCCATCAGGCCAACGGCTGCTCAGGAAAGGAAACTATCGTGTATTATGATTGCTCCGGCTGATCTCGGTGTTCCTTCGCCCGGATCATCAGATCGCGCTCTTTGACTCTCTCCGGCCGATTCAACTGGAGTAGCCCTACCGTCACCGGGCCAACGGCTGTGCGCGGAACGATCTCAGGACCACGCAGCTCAAAGTGATGATGCCAGCGATCGCGCCGTGGATGAAACAATGGTTCCATCCCTCCCGTCTCGGGATCGATCGACGCGATATCGCTGCCTTTGTATTTATTGCAGAGAGTGCAGCACAGCGCCAGATTCTCAGCAATCGTCTGGCCGCCGTGCTTCAGTGCGATGATGTGGTCGACTTCGTGCTCGATCAGCGTCAAGCTTTCCGGCACCAAGCAGTATTCGCATCTCTGTTCCGCCCGGTCGCGAACCTGAGTGCGCAGCGCAGCACTGACGTCAGACATCGGCGGCAGGTCTGATGCCCAGCTTTAGGCACGCCTTCGCCTTCGCCATCCGTACCAGGTGCTCCAGGTACTGATACCGCTCCCATTCTTCTTCTTCCTGAGCGGTCAGCTTCCCGGCGCGGCTCTTCCCCAACAGCTCCTGGACCCGCCTCTGCAGCCCCTCAGACGGCCGGAGATTCAAAATCTCCTCCGGGCTTGGCAGGCTGGCCAGCAACTCCAGCACTTCGGCTGCGCCTCCAAAACCAGTCTGCGTCTCCGCATTCAACTCCCGCAGTCCCAGCTCCAGAATCTCGGGCAGCCGCTTCTGCTGATTGCGAAGCCGCTGCGCCAACTCATCCGGCACCTTTAACGTGATCGCCGACATGTGGAACAAGTATAACATCCGGCCAGGCGCCCTAGTAGCAGGATGATCCCTGCTACAGGGCTCTGTCCTTACTGCGTCGATGAGAGCGCCTTCACCAGACGGTAGAGAAACTCCTGGCCCTCAAAGAACTGCCGCACCCCGAGCCGCTCGTCCTTCCCGTGCCAGCGGACGTCGTCGAGGTCTTCAAAGATGCCCGAGACGCCGTAAGTCGGGATGCCGACCAGGCGCGGTGACGCCCCCATGCTCAGTTCATCCTACTTCTAAAAAGAGTAGCAGGGCTATCTGAGGAAGAAACGAGGATGTTTGGTTGGGCTTATCGAGTACTGAAATCCCATCGCGACAAAAGGAGTGAACTGCTTGGAGGCGGGATGAGCCCTGCTACGGGTCGCGACTTAGGGTGAAGCGAAGCTGTCATATTCGTGTCCGTCTAGAACGTCCAACTGATGCCGAAAGCAGGCACCCACTGGTGCAGCACGCCGCTGATCCTGGCTCCGGGCGACGCGGCGAATACCTTGGGCACCTTGGTGATGTAGTCGCGAAATTCCACACGGATCGCCGTGCGGTGCGACAAGTAAAACTTCACGCCGCCCCCGAAATCCACAGTGGGCAGCGTCTCGTTGGTCTTGGTCAGCAGGGCTAGGTTGCTGAGCGGCTGGAAGGCCTGCTCGGCGCCAGTGCCCTGGTAAAACTTGAGCCCGCCACCGCCCGCCGCGTAGGGACGCACACGCGCCCGGCGTGGGGCAGCGTAGATCATCAGGTCGTAATTGATAATGTGGGAGCGCCCAGCGAAGGTCGTTTGGGCGCCGCCGGAACTCAGCTTGAGGTCGTTCTGGGCGTACAAGTAGCGGATCTCGCCGCCGAAATGGTTGCCCATGTTCTGCCCGAGGAAACCGCCGAAAGAGGGACCGGGCTGGAAACCGACGTTCCCGACGCTCGGCCCGGCCTTCACGCCAGCGTTGCGGTAGGCGGTGGCCAGGGCCATGCCGCCGACCTCGACGTTTTGGGCCTGCGCAACCGCGCCCAGGCCCGCCAGGAGAATCAAAAAGAGGGTTGGGGGGGGGAGTTTGTTCATAGTCCTTTCTTTCTCATCGCGCAAATTTCAATCCACCACGCGCACGTTGATGGTGGTGCTGGCCGTGCCCATGTTGATGGTCAGCGGGATCTGCATGCCTTCCGGCGCATCCCCCGGAACCCTCACGTTGAGCTGGTAGACGCCCACAAAGCCGGGGGCCAGCCCGGCGTAGTCCACCGGCGCGGCTTTGCCGCCGACGGTGATGGCCGGCCGCACCCGGCTGCTCGACAGCGGCGACACCGGCCCCGGGAACCCGTCCCCCACCGCCGGCCCCACCTCCCC
>JACQDI010000964.1 GCA_016201195.1 Acidobacteriota bacterium
CAGGGCGTTGGAGAGCAGGAAGTTGCGGACCTCGTTGCGGCCGTAGTTGAAGATCAGTGTGCCCCAGTCGCGGTGCTCGCCCAGACGCGGGTCTTCGTGCTCGTAAAGCGCGGTGCCGTCGAACCAAGCCAGGCCGTGGGCGTCCTTGGGGAAGTGCCCGGGCACCCAGTCCAGGATCACGGCGAGGCCGGCCTGGTGGCAGCGGTCGACGAACTCCATGAACTCTTCGGGCGCGCCGTAGCGGGCCGTGGGAGCGAAATAGCCGGTGACCTGGTAGCCCCAGGAGCCGTCGAACGGGTGCTCCAGCACGGGCAGCAGCTCGAGGTGGGTGTAGCCCATTTCGAGCAGGTACGGAATGAGCCGCTCGGCCAGCTCGCGGTAGGACAGCGGCGGGTGGGTCCAGGAGCCAGCGTGCACTTCGTAGACGGAGAAGGGCGCGCGCAGCCAGTCAGTCTCCGCGCGGCGGCGCATCCACTCCTCGTCGTTCCACCGGTGGCGATCGAGGCCGCAGACCCGGGAGGCTGTCTTGGGGGGCGTCTCGCCGGCGAAAGCGTAGGGGTCGCTCTTCTGCTGGAGATAGCCGCGGTAGCGGCCCTTCACCTCGTACTTATACGTAGTTCCCTCGCCGAGGCCGGGGAGGAACAGCTCCCACACGCCGCCGGGCCTCTGCCGCATGGGGTGGCGGCGGCCGTCCCAGGCGTTGAAGTCGCCGACCACGCTGACGCGCTCGGCGTTGGGCGCCCAGACGGCGAAATTCACCCCGCACACGCCCTCCGCCTCGCGCCGGTGGGCGCCGAGCTTTTCGTAGCTCCGCAGGTAGTTGCCTTCCGCGTGCAGGTGCAGCTCGAAATCGGTCAACCAGGGCGGAAAGCGGTAGGGGTCCTCGAACTCGCGCCGCTCGCCGGTCGAGTCCTCGACACGCAGGCGGTAGGGGATGATCTGTTCCTGTTCGAGCGTCGCCTCGAAGAAGCCGTCCGAGGCGAGGCGCTGCATGGGGTAGGCCTGCCCGACGGCCAGCACCCAGGCGTTTCGCGCCTCCGGCAGGAACGCGCAGATCTCGAGCCTTCGCGAGCCGACCAGATGGGGACCCAGCACGCGGAACGGGTCGCCGTGATAGGCGCCGGCAATGGCCGCGATGTCTCCGGGAAGGGCCACGAGGAGCTATGTCGAAGGGAGCCGCAGAGCGTCTGCTTCGTGTCTATTCTACCACGGTCTCCAGGGGGAAACCGAGCTCGCGCCAGCCTTCGAAGCCTCCGGCCAGCGGGCGGACGCGGGTGATCCCGCGCTTGTGAAGCTCGAGCGCCGCCCGGGCGCTCGTGGCCTCGTTCGGTCAAGTGCAGTAGAGGACAGAGGTCTGGCCGGTTGCGCCCAGGGCGGCGTTTGCCTTACCATAGGTAAGGAATGCCTACAGCAACCCTCACGAGCAAGGGGCAGATTACGGTGCCCCTGCCGGTGCGTCGTCGTTTGCGACTCAAGAGCGGCGACCGGTTAGACTTCATCTTCGACCCCGACGGTCGGGTCTTGTTGCAACCCAAGAGAACCCCCTTCGAAAGCCTGTGCGGTATCCTCCGGCGCCCGGGCCAGAAACCGGTCAGCGCGCGTGCCATGGACGCAGGGATTGAGAAGGCGGTGCGGGCGCGGTGGGCGCGCGCTTCCAGCGCACGAAAATGACCGGCATCGACAGCAACGTGCTGGTCCGCTTGCTGGTTGAGGACGCGCCGGACCAGACGGATCGGGTCCACCGGTTCCTCGCGAAGTCAAGGGCTGCCGGCGAAACGGTCTATGTCTCTACCGTTGTTTTGTGCGAGTCGGCCTGGGTTCTCCGGTCCGTGTACGCGAGATCGAAATCCCAAATCCTGGACGCCTTCGAGCAACTCCTCGGCGTAGACGTGATGCAGGTGGAGGAAGAGGACGCCGTGCGATCTGCCGTGCAGTTGTCCCGGACCGGGAAGGCTGATTTTGCAGATTCCTTGATCGGCCAGCTCAATCTCGCCCACGGCTGCCGCCGTACGGTCACCTTCGATCGCTCGCTCCGGACGGTCCCGGGATTTGCCGTTCTGTAGCGAACGGAATCTTTCCAACAGCATCAAATCGCCCGTCCCCTGGTCGATTGACGAACCAGTGCTTGTGGCGCCTGAGGCCCTCCAAGAGGCAAATTTCCCCCAATCTTTCAACAACTTGCAACTCGCACCCTCTTCCCCCGCTTGCCCTACCCGTTACAATGGAGAGATAGGAGTCCCGGCGGTTCCGGGCTTTAGACGGGAGACTGCTCAGAGAAAACAAAAATATTGCAAAACAAACCCAAATACTCCCAGCGCCCCAAGACCCACGACCCACGATCTACGATCGACAACTCTCGATCCGCCCACGCTCTGAAGGCGGAGTTTCGCCCCATGCTGCGCCTGGCCGGACCCGTGGTCCTCTCCGAGCTGGGCTGGATCGCTATGGGGATCGTCGACACCGCCATGGTCGGCCGGGTCAGCGCCGCGGCTATCGGCGGGGTCAGTATCGGCTCGGTCTTGTTCATCACCGTGGCGCTTTTCGGCAGCGGCATAATGCTGGGGCTGGACACGCTGGTTTCCCACGCCTTCGGGGCAGGAAGGGTCGAGGACTGCCACCGGTCGCTCGTCAGCGCCATTTGGCTCATCTTGCCTCTGACCCCTCTCCTGATGAGCGTCCTTTGGCTGGGGATCCCGCTTCTCGGCTCTTGCGGGATCCATCCCGCGGTGGTGCACGAAGCGGTTCCCTACATGAAGGCGATTACCTGGAGTATGTTTCCGCTGCTCCTGTACTTTGCCTTCCGCCGCTACCTGCAAGGCATGAGCCTGGTCCGGCCGGTGATGTTTGCGCTCATCACCGCCAACCTGGTCAACGCGGCGGCCAATTGGATCCTGGTTTTCGGGCATTTCGGCGCCCCCGCGATGGGCGCCGAGGGCTCCGGATGGGCCACTTGCTTCTCGCGCGGTTACATGGCCGCGGTGCTGCTGGTTTCTATCCTATATCACGACCATCGCCACAAAACCGGCCTGCTACGAACCCCGCTGAAGCCGGATTTGGTACGCCTGCGGGGGCTGATCGGCCTGGGGCTTCCTGCCGCCGCGCAAATCACCGTCGAGGTGGGGGTTTTCGCCACTGCCACGGCTCTAATCGGCCGGCTCAACCCCGTTGCTTCCGCTGCTCACCAGATCGCCATGAACTGCGTGACCGCCACCTTCATGGTACCCCTGGGCGTGAGCGCGGCGGGCGCCGTACGCGTGGGCCAGGCGCTGGGCAGAGGCCACCCCAAGGCGGCCGAACGCTCCGGGTGGACCGCCCTGCTGCTCGGCGCCGGCTTCATGCTGTGCGCCGCCGTGGCCTTTCTGGTGGCCCCGGAGTTCATCGCGGGCCTGCTAACTTCAGACCTGAAAGTCCGCAAGGCCGGAGGAACATTGCTGGCGGTCGCGGCGTTCTTCCAACTCTTTGACGGCTTGCAGGTCGTGGCCACGGGCATCCTGCGCGGCGCCGGCGACACCCGCACTCCGATGCTGTGGCATCTCGTCGGCTACTGGCTCGTTGGGCTGCCGGTGGGTTCTTTCCTCTGCTTCACGCTCGGCTGGGGAGCGCGGGGCCTCTGGATCGGCCTGTGCCTGGCGCTGATCCTGATTGGCGTGGCCCTGCTGCTCGCCTGGTCCCGCACCACGCGCACCCTCGCCTCCGCCCCATAGCGGAGAAACCGGATCTCCCTTCACTTTGGAAGGCGAAGTGCTCTCCTCACCCCGAGGTGGATTTTGCCATGACTGCCACAAAACTGAGAGAGAAATTGGCGCGCCGGCAGGCGCTCGTGGTCCCTGGCTGCCACGACGCGCTGAGCGCAAGGATTATCGAGAGCGTCGGCTTCGAAGCCGTGCAGGTCAGCGGCTTCGGCCTCGCCGGCAGTTTCCTGGCCGCCCCGGACGTCGGCCTCCTGGACATGCGGGACATCCTCGACCTGACCTGGAATATCGTCCGCGCCGTCCGCATCCCGGTGATGGCCGACATTGACACCGGAGGCGGCAACGCCCTTAACGCCGCCGACATCACGCGTCGCCTCATCGACATGGGCGTGGCCGGCGTGAACATCGAGGACCAGGTGTTTCCCAAGCGCTGCGGCCACATGGAAGGCAAGCAGGTCATCACCGCTGAGGAGATGGAAGGCAAGGTCCGCGCCATGGCCGATGCGCGCCGTTGGGCGGGCGCCGACTTGGTGATCAACGCCCGCACTGATTCCTACGCCACCCACGGCCTCGAGGAAGCCATCCGCCGCTCGAACCTCTACCTTCAGGCGGGAGCGGACATGGTCTTCATCGACGGCATTCGCACCCGCGCCGACATCGAGCTCGCCGCGCAGTCGATCCACGGTCTGCTGTCAGTGAACCTGATGGACGCGGTGACCGGCGTGAAGACCGAGCTGATCCCGATCCCCGAGCTGGCCCGGATGGGGGTGGCGCGGGTGAGCATCCCGGTGGCGTCCATCCTGGTGACACACCGCGCGCTGAAGCAGTTCTTCGAGGCCCTGCGCGCCTCCCCGACCGGCATCCTGGCGGGCCAGACGGAGTGGGTTTCGACCTTCGGCGAATTCACCGAGTTTGTCGGCCTGCGACAGTACCGGCAAATGGAGAACGACTACCTGCCGCACCTGATCGCTGCGTAAGCGAGGAGGTCTCCCATGCGCATGACGCTCGCGGAAAAGATCCTGGCCCGCGCCTCGGGCCGTGAATCGGTCGCGCCGGACGAAGTAGTGGTGGCGTCGATCGACCTGGCCATGTCACACGAGAACGCGGACCTGGTTCGCAAGAGCTTCCAGGAAATCGGGGTCCCCCGCGTGTGGGACCCCGAGCGCATCGTCATTATCTTCGATCACCGGGTCCCGGCGGAGTCCGAGAAAACGGCCGCCACTCACAAGGCCATCCGGGAGTTCGTGCGCGCCCAGGAGATCCGGCACTTTTACGACGTCGGCCGCGGCGGCATCTGCCACCAGGTGCTGGCCGAGAACGGCCACGTCTGGCCGGGCATGGTAGTGGTGGGCACCGATTCCCACACCACCACCCACGGCGCGTTCGCTGCCTTCGCCACCGGCATCGGGGCCACCGAGATGGCGGGCGTGTGGACCGAGGGCAAGCTGTGGTTCAAGGTTCCCTCCACCATCCGCATCGAGGTCGCAGGCGAGCTGGGTCCGTGGATCTCAGCCAAAGACCTGGTGCTGCACATCATCGGCAAGCTCGGGGCCGATGGGGCCGACTATCGGGCCGTCGAGTTTGACGGCCCGGTGGTCCGAGGGATGACCGTGGCCTCCCGCATGGTGCTCGCCAACCTGGCCATGGAGATGGGGGCCAAAGTCGCCTTCACCCCGGCCGACGAGACCCTCGCCAGCTACCTCGCCCAGCGCACCGGCCGAGCCTTCGCCCCAGGAGACCTGCACTTCTCACCCGATCCCGACGCCCGTTATGAGCGAATCCTGGTCATCGACGCCGGACACGAGGTGCGCGAGCCGCAGATCGCCTGCCCCCACGCGGTCGACCAGGTGAAGCCGCTGTCGGAGGTGGGCGAAGTGCTCGTGGACCAGGCGGTGGTGGGCAGTTGCACCAACGGCCGCCTGGAGGACCTGGAGATCGCCGCCCGCGTGGTGGCCGGCCACCGCGTTCACCCGCGCACGCGCCTGCTCGTGATTCCCGCCTCGCAGCAGATCTACCGCGAAGCAATGCGCCTCGGCTACCTGGACACCCTGATCGAGGCCGGGGCCATGATCAACCCGCCGGGCTGCGGTCCCTGCGTGGGCGTGCACCAGGGCATCCTGGCCGCGGGAGAGGTCTGCATTTCCAGTACTAACCGCAACTTCATCGGCCGGATGGGCAGCAAGGAATCGGGGGTGTACCTGGCGTCGCCGGCCGTGGTCGCCGCTTCGGCGGTGGCCGGCCGCATCGTGCATCCCCAGACCGTTTGGCAGGAGGTGAAATCATGACCGTGCGAGGAAGGGTCGCCGCCAGGCTGGGCGACAACGTGGACACCGACGTGATCTACCCCGGCCGGTTTTTGAGCATCACCGACCGCGAGAAGACCGCCGAGCACCTGTTCGAGCTGGCTCATCCGGAGATCCTGGGGCGGATCCAGCCGGGCGACTTCCTGGTGGCCGGAAAGAACTTCGGCTGCGGCTCGAGCCGGGAGCAAGCCACCGCTGCGGTGAAGTACGCCGGCGTGGGCGCGATCATCGCCGTCTCGTTCGCGCGAATCTTCTACCGCAACTCGCTCAACCTCGGCTTGCCCCTGCTGGTGTCCAAGGATGCTTCGGCCCGCGTCCACCCTGGCGACGAGCTTGAAATCGACGTGACGGCTGGCGTCATCTATGACCAAACCACTGGCGAGTCCTTCGCCGCCGCCCCCCTCGATCCCCGGGCCGTGGAGCTGCTACAAGCCGGCGGTCTCGTCCCGTACCTGCGAAAAAAGTATGCCGCCTGAATTTGGAGTCTCGCGCAAAGACCCCAAGCACGGCAAGAAAACCCTTGGCGGCCTTTGCGTCTTTGCGTGAGATACCGTTGCCCTAGGAGAACCCCATGCGCCAATACCGCATTGCCTGGCTGCCCGGCGACGGCATCGGACCGGAAGTCTGTGCCGCCGCTCGCACCGTGCTCGACACCGTTGAGTTTCCCGCCCAATACATCCCCGGCGCCATCGGCTGGGAGTTCTGGAAAAAGGAGGGCGAGGCTCTCCCCCAGCGAACCATCGACCTGCTGCGCTCGACCGACTGCGCCTTCTTCGGCGCCATCACCTCCAAGCCTGCTCCGGAGGCCGCCCGCGAGCTGGCGCCGGAACTTCAAAGCCGCGGCCTGAAGTATCGCAGCCCCATCGTCCGCATG
>JACQDI010000975.1 GCA_016201195.1 Acidobacteriota bacterium
CTTTCGCGTTCGCGTTTCGGCCGACGACGTGCGAAGGCCTAAGCCGGCGCCGGATGCGTATCTAATTGCGCTCGATCGACTTCGCATAGGACCGACAGCAGCCGTTGCCTTCGAGGATTCGGCATCCGGTCTGGAAGCGGCAGGGGCGGCCGGCCTTCCGGTTTTGGCGCTACGCCACTCATTCAACCTGGAGCAGGATCTGAGCCGAGCCGTTGCCCAGTTTGACTCGCTGTGTGATTCCTCGACGATCGTCGAAACGATCGAGTCACTTCTCATCCCGGCACCCGCGTGAGAACGACTGAAGTCATTGTTGAGCTGCTAATTGCGGGTACTCTATCGATGGCAAGTCTGCTCTTCGTGTTCCTCACTCTGTTCCCCTCGCAGGTCGCACGGTTCCAGGAAATCGGTAAGGCCGGGCTCGGCTCCTATTCGGGTCCGGTGGGGGCGTCTTGCTCGGCGCCATCGCGTATTCCATGGGCGTGATCGCGGAGTTCGCAGCCAGGGGGTTCTTCGAAGAGAAGCTGTACCGGACTAAGCAGAAACGCCTACCTCGATTCGTTCGAGAAAACAGAGCGAATCTCAGGAAGAGCCCGATCCTAGAGGAGTACTATGACAATCCCGAAGCACCGATCGACGAAAAGACAGCCAAGGAAAAAGTCGGGCAGATGCGTTTCGAGATACTTCGGCTAAACCCGGATCTATCCAGAGAGGTGGAGGTGCAGATCAATCGATCGCGCCTGATCAGAGTACTGTTTTTTGTTGAAGTGTTGTGCATCGTTGGGGTTCTCCTCCACCTGTGGCGCGCGGTCTCGGCGCCGCTGGTCATATCCCTTCTGTTCTTGGTGGCGCTGCTGTACGTGAATTGGAGGGCTATCGAATACCGTTTTGACCGGTACTGTCTGACTGTCGAACGGGCCTACAAGGTGCTGGTGCTGGATGCTCCGGGCAGTCCGCAGAAAGGGGCGTGAGGATTCAGCCGTGGCATCGGCCTGCGCTGGTGGGGCGGGTTCGGACCCACAGGCAAGGCTGTATAGCTGTCAGCAGCATGTTGATTCGTATTTCCCTCAGATTCCGCGCCAGCGCTGCAACGGTGTGATCCAGCGCTACGAGTGTCTGATCGGGCGCGTTCCCTGTCTGCCGAAGCGCGGCTCTGTGCTGACCCGGCTGCCGTGGTGCCGCAGCCAGAGCAGCGAGTTTGCGCCGCATTGAGGCAGCCCGTCGCTCGAGTTTGCTGTACTGCTGCTCGAGTGTCACAAGGGCCCTCCTTCGGCTTAATATCGCAACACTCAAGGCACATTTGTCGCCTGGCGGTCAATTCCGCTATAATCTCGCCCGCCGGCCCAATCTCATGACCCTCACCTTCATCGACTACCTGATCCTGGCGATCTACTTCCTGTTCGTGCTGGGAATCGGATATTGGCTGCGGCGGAGGGTGCGGTCGAGCGAGGAATTCTTCCTCTCCGGCCGCTCGATCCCGCTGTGGATCACCGGCCTGGCGTTCGTTGCCGCCAACCTCGGAGCGCAGGAGGTGATCGGCATGTGCGCCTCGGGGGCCAAGTACGGCATCATGACCGCGCACTTCTACTGGGTCGGCGCTATCCCGGCGATGATTTTCGTCGGCCTGTTCATGATGCCGTTCTATTACGGCAGTCGCGCGCGGTCGGTGCCCGAGTACCTCAAGCTGCGCTTCGACGAGAAGACCCGCACTCTCAACGCGCTCACTTTCGCCACCATGACGGTTTTTTCCTCGGGCATCTCCATGTACGCGCTGGGGCGGCTGTTCCAGCTTCTGCTGGGGTGGAGCTTCACCGCTTGTGTACTGCTCGCGGCGGGGATCGTGCTGGTCTACATCTTCCTGGGCGGATTGACCGCCTCCATCTACAACGAGGTGCTGCAGTTCTTCCTGATCGTGCTCGGTCTCTCGCCGCTGGCCATCCTGTCGATCGCCCGGGTCGGGGGCTGGAGCGGGCTCCAGGCGCGCCTGCCGGAGGTGATGACCAGTTCGTGGCGGCACATGCAGAGCGCCTCGCAGAACCCCATGGGCGTGGACGCCTTCACCATGGTCGCCGGCCTGGGCTTTGTGCTGTCGTTCGGCTACTGGTGTACGGATTTTCTGTTGGTCCAGCGCGCGATGGCTGCCGAATCCATGTCCACTGCCCGGCGCACGCCGCTGGTGGCCGCGTTTCCCAAGATGTTCATCCCGTTCATCGTGATCCTGCCCGGCTTGGTGGCGGTGGCGCTGACCAAAATGAGCGGGAGCGGGTACGTGCTGCCCTGAAGGACTCTGGGGTTTTCGACTATGACCAGGCGTTTCCGACCCTGCTCGCCCAGTTTTATCCCTCGGGGATGCTGGGGGTCGGCATCACGGCGCTGATGGCCTCGTTCATGTCGGGGATGGCGGGCAATGTCACCGCCTTCAACACGGTGTGGACCTACGATATCTACGAGACGCACATCCGGCCCGGAGCCGACGACGCCCACTACCTGCACGTGGGCCGGGCGGCGACTGTGGTGGGGATCCTGATCTCGATCGGCGCCGCGTACCTGGCCACCATCTACAACAACATCATGGACCTGCTGCAACTGATCTTCGGGTTTGTGAACGCCCCCCTGTTTGCGACATTCTTGCTGGGGATGTTCTGGAAGCGGGCGACCGGGCACGGGGCGTTCTCGGGGCTGGTGGCGGGAACAGCGGGGGCGGCGCTGACCCACGGGTTGACCTCGGCCGAGGGCAAGGGCGCGTGGATCGCCGAGCTGCACCGCTTCCCCTCAACCATGGCCCAGAACTTCTGGATCGCCATCGTCGCCTGGACCACGTGTTTCCTGATGACCATCCTGGTGAGCCTGCTGACGCGGCCGAGGCCCGATGACGAGATGCGCGGGCTGGTCTACGGGTTGACCGAGCGGCCGCCTGACGACGCGCGGTCCTGGCACGAGCGGCCGGTGGTGCTGGCGCTGGTGGTGAGCGCGATCCTGATCGCGCTCAACTGGTATTTCTGGTAGGGAGGGACGGCATGGGCGTCGACCTGCGCTATCCGATCGGCCTGATGTTCACCCTGCTGGGGGCGGTGTTGGTGGTTTACGGGCTGTCGCATCCGGACCTGCGCGCCCCGCTCAATCCGGTCAACGTGAACCTCTACGCGGGCCTGATGATGGGCGCTTTCGGCGTCTCCATGCTTCTGCTGGCGGCGCGGGCCCGCAGGAAATGAGGGTCTTCCGCGCCCCCGGCCGGGTCAACCTGATCGGGGAACACACCGACTACAACCAGGGCCTGGTGCTGCCGGCGGCCCTCGATCTGGACTGCCGGGTGACGGCCAAGCCCTCGCGTTGGCCGGTTTTGACAGCGCGATCCGTCAACCTGGGGTTGGAGCGGACGTGGCCGCTCACGAGCTTCGAGCGCCACGGCGAGTGGAGCGACTACGTAGCGGGCGTGGCCGTGGAGCTGGCCAAGCTGGGTGTGCGCCTGCCGGCCGCGGAGCTCGAGATCCGCAGCACCGTGCCGCTGGGGGCGGGCCTGAGTTCTTCGGCGGCGCTCGAAGTGGCGGTGGCCTTTGCCCTGTGCGGCTTGGCCGGCGCCACGCTGCCGCCGGTGGAGCTGGCCCTGGCTTGCCAGCGCGCGGAGAACGATTTCGTGGGGATGAAGTGCGGCATCATGGACCAGTTCGTCGCCGTGCTCGGCCGCAAGGACCACGCCCTGCGGATCGACTGCCGCAGCCTCGACAAGCGGCCCGTACCGCTGCCCGAGGAGTGCAGCCTGGTCATGGTAAATACCATGGTCCGGCACGAGCTCGCGAAGAGTGAATACAACCGGCGACGGCAGGAATGCGAGCAGGCGGCGGCGCAGCTCGACCGCTCCTTGCGGGACACCACGCTGGCCGAGGCGGAGGCGCTGCCCCAGCCGCTGCGCCGGCGTGCGCGTCACGTGATCGGCGAGAACGCACGGGTTGAGCAGTTCATCTCCGCCGAGCTCGACGAAAAGGGCGAGCTGATGTACGCCTCCCACGCGAGCCTCCGGGGCGACTACGAGGTGAGCTGCCCGGAGCTCGATTTCCTGGTGGAAACGGCGCGCGGGATCGAGGGCGTGGTGGGCGCGCGCATGACCGGCGGCGGCTTCGGTGGCTGCGCGGTCAACCTGGTCCGCTCGGCGGCGGTGCCCGAATTCTCCCGCCGCATCGCAATCGCCTACCGCCAACAATTCGCCCTCGAGCCGCAGATCTACGCCTGCCACACCGCCGACGGTGCGGGGGAATTGGGGAATTGAGTTACAATGAACCCAGGGCTAGTGGTATGAGCTTAACATTCAAGCCCGTCATACCGCCCCTCGCTCTGGATGCTCATGGGGTCTGCCGGGTCTCGGGGTCGCGAGTGACGCTCGAGAGTCTTCTGGGGCTGTTCCACCAGGGGGCCACTGCTGAGGATATCTACCAGGCATTTCCGCCGGTGCCGCTGGCTGATGTCTATGCGGTCCTCGCCTACTACTTGCAACACCGGGATGAGGTGGAGGAATACCTTCAACAGGTTGAAGATAGGGAACAGGAAGCCCGTCGCGAAATGAAAGCCCGCTTTCCGATGACCGAGATGCGGGAGCGTCTGCTGGCGCGTCGCAAGCCGGTCTTCGCGTGATAGCCTTTCTCGCCGACGAAACTTCAATCGCAACATCGTCCGTGGGTTGTTGCGGCTCACGTCTCAGGCCGATATTGTAGTGGCGCAAGAGGTGGGGCTCATCGGAGTGACCGACGATGTGCTGCTGGCATGGGCGGCGCAAAACAGACGCATCGTGTTGACCCATGACGCCGCCACTATGGCCCGCTGCGCATATGACCGGCTCGACCAGGGTCTGCCGATGCCCGGCATTCTCCAGATCCATGCCAGACTTTCAGTCGGACAAGCGATCGAAGAACTTCTTCTGGTGTGCAAATGCAGCGGGGCCGAAGAATGGTCCGGGGTGGTCCGATACATTCCCCTCTGAGGTATAGGGCATCACGGCCTACCGCGAACGCCCTCGAGCCGCAGATCTACGCCTGCCGTACGGCCCGACGGCGCGGGCGAGAAGCCGGGCTGAGTTCTGGTATCTTGGAGCCGTGGTGCGTCCTGAAAGCTGTACTCACCTAACGGGTGAAAGTCCGGTCCGGGTAAGCGCCGGAGCGCCCGGTAGCAGGCCCCAGGCCAGGGGAGAGATCTACTGGACCGGTCGCCGAAAGCGACGAAGCGAATCCGGGACCGCGTGCGGGAGTGGACCAAGGCGCGGAGCAGGGGGATGGCTGTACGATATGGGTCTGCACCGGCTGCGCGGTACTGCGTGTTACCCGGCGCAAGCCACACCACGAAGACCGTCGGTGAGCCGTGTGCAGGAAAAGTGCACGCACGATTTGAAAGGAGGATGCTGGAAACGGGCCGGGAAATAACCGGTCCTGCGCCAGCTTCTACCAATGCCCGACTCCGGCCGCAGCCGCGTGCTGGCGCTCGACTTGGGCGGCCGGCGCATCGGCCTCGCGATGAGCGACGAGCTCGGCATCACCGCTCAGGGCCTCCCCACCCTCGAGCGCAAGAACCTTCGTTCGGACCTCGATGCCCTCGCCCACCTCATCCACGACCATGGAGTGCGCCTGGTCATCCTCGGCAATCCCCTGCGGTTGAGTGGCGCCGCAAGCGCCGGCTCGCAACAGGCCGCCAAGTTCGGCGAGCAGTTGCATCGTCGCACCGGCGTGGATGTCCGCCTGTGGGACGAGCGTCTCACGACGCGGGAAGCCTCGCGCGTGCTCCGCGACAGCGGCATCAGTCAGACCAAGCGGGCCCGGGCGGTCGACCGCCTCTCGGCTGTGCTGCTGCTCGAAAGCTTTCTCGATCATGAGAACGCCGGTGGAACCCGATTGTGAGCCTGCGCCAGATCCTTCTGCTCGTTCTTCTGGTTTTCTCGGGCTTGGCCGCTTACACCGCCTACTCCATTCTCCGGCCCTATCAGGGCTACGCCGGCGAGACATTCGTGGATGTGCGGCGCGGCGCCGATACTCTCGAAATCGCCGGCCAACTCGAGCAGGCCAGCGTGCTCCGCGCCGAGTGGCCGTTCCTGGTAATCCGCGTGACGCGGCCCCGCTCTCGCCTCAAGGCCGGCGAGTACCGCTTCGATCGTCCGCTCTCGCCTCTCGAGGTCTACCGCAAGATCGCCGCCGGGGACGTGTTCTATTACTCGGTCACTATTCCGGAAGGCCACAGCATGTTTGAGATCGCGGAAGCGGTCGCGCGGACCGGCGTCCTCACCCGGCAGGTGTTCCTGGCCGAAGCGGCCAAAGCCGAGCGAATTGCCGACTTCGCCCCCAACGCGCGCAGCCTGGAGGGATTCCTGTTTCCTGACACCTACCGCCTCACCCGCCACACCACCGCTGAAGAGCTGGTGGGACAGATGATCCGGCGCTTTCGGGAGGTCTACGGGAAGCCGAACGGCAACGTGCTCGCTGCGGTGACCCTCGCTTCGCTCGTGGAAAAGGAAAC
>JACQDI010000976.1 GCA_016201195.1 Acidobacteriota bacterium
TAAGCCCACCCAGGGGAGACCGGTTTACTGCCGGGAATGCTTCCTGCAGCGGCGCAGTGCGGCCGCTGGGGGCAGTTCAGCAGCATCGCCGGAGTGAGCCGGTAAACCTCCCGCTTGCGCAGGGCCACGCCGGTGGTCGGTGGCCTGTGACTCATCCAGAGGATCTGCGCTACGCCGGAGGCGGAAACCCATCTCTCGCGCGCGGTAGACCTCACCCCTGCCGCCGGCGCCGACACCTTCGGCTCGCGGCGGACCCGGTTACAATGGAGGTGCATGGGCAGCAATTTTTACGTGCAGAACTTCGGGTGCCGGGCGACGCAGGCCGATGGGGCGGCGCTGGAGACAGCGCTTCGCGCGCGGGGGTTGCGGCTCGTCGAGGATCGCGGGGCGGCTGACCTGGTGGTGCTGAATACCTGCACGGTGACCGCGGCGGCCGATGAAGACGCACGGCAGGCGATCCGGCGGGTGCATCGCGAGAATCCGCAAACGAAGATTCTGGTGACCGGGTGCTACGCGCAACGAGCGCCGGCGGAGCTGGCGGCGATGCCCGGGGTCACCTGCGTGGTGGGCAATTCGCACAAGCACCAGATCGCGGACCTGGTGGGGATCTCCTCGCCGGTGCACCTCCAGTTTCACGGGCAGATTTTTGTCGGCGACGTCTTGGAGCAGGCGGCGTTTCTTTCAGCGCCGGTCGAGGAATCGCTGCATGACCGGACGCGGCCGAACCTCAAGATTCAAGATGGATGCAACAACCGCTGCTCGTTCTGCATCATTCCCTCGGTGCGGGGGCGGAGCCGGAGCGCGACGGCGGAGCAAGTTGTCGAGCAGGTGCGAGCGCTGGCCGCCCGGTATCGCGAGATCGTGCTGAGCGGGATCAACCTGGGGCGGTGGGGACGGGACCTCGACGGCCGGCCGCCGCTGGCCGGCCTGCTGCGGCGATTGCTCGCGGAGACGCAGGTCGAGCGGCTGCGGCTGAGCTCGGTCGAGCCGATGGACTGGACCGACGAGCTGCTGGAGCTGGTGGCGGCCGAACGGCGGATTTGCCGGCACGTGCACGCGCCGCTGCAATCGGGCTCCGACCGGATCCTGCGGCGGATGCACCGGCGCTATCGGGCGCGCGATTACGCAGCGCGTCTCCGCAGGGCGCATCAGCTAATGCCGGAGGCGGCCTTCGGCGCCGACGTTATGGTGGGGTTCCCCGGCGAGACTGATCAGGATTTCGATCAAACGCGGCGACTCATCTCGGACCTGCCGTTCACTTACCTGCACGTGTTCACGTATTCGGCCCGTCCGGGGACGCCGGCGGCGGCGATGGCGGAGCAGGTGCCGCCGCCTGTCAAGAAAGAACGCAATCGGGTCCTTCGGGAGCTGGCGGCGGAGAAAGGAGCGGCGTTCCGGCGGTCGCTCGCGGGGCGGACGCTTTCAGTGGTGACGCTCTCGGAGACGGATCCGGTGGGCACCGTTGCGCTCAGTGATAACTACCTCAGGGTCGTCATCCCCGGGCAGACGATCCCGGCCAACCGCATCGTCGAGACGGCTTGCTGGTGTTGAGACACACTACCAGAAGTCAAACCCGGAAATAGTCCGGCCGCCACCCGCCGATCGCCTTCTTGATATCGGCCCCGCTCATCTTGCCGGCCAGGGCTTTTTCAACCAGCGATGGCGCCTCCGCGTCCGGGGCGAACCGCAGGCCGATCAGTTGGCCTTCGGTCAGCTCGCCGATGCGGGACCGCAACGGCTCACCCAGCAGCGTGGAGAGCCGCAGCCGCTCTTCGAGCCGAATGACGCGGTCCTGCACCCGCAGGGCATAGAGCCGGATCTTCAACACGGCCACGACGGCGGCAAAGGACAGCACCACCAGCCAGGCGGTTTCGCCGCCGGGCTGGCGAATGAGTCTCCACAGGCTGAGCAGAAAATTGATTGCTGCGAGGGGCAGCAGGAAGAAGTGGAACGGGGGGTCCAATCGGACGTGCTTGGCGTAGGTTTGGGGGACTTTTTCTCCCATAGTTCCTCCTAAATGACGATCTACTGTCTCACGCAATCGTCAATTCTTCGTCGTCCTTCCCTTTACCATCACATTCGTCACGTGCGTTCTGTACTCGAAAGGATCTCCGTCGTAGAGCGCCAGGTCGGCTTGCTTGCCCTCCTCGATCGAGCCCAGGCGGTCGGAGAGGCCGAGGATGCGGGCGGGGCTGAGGGTCAGGGCTTCGAGGGCGCGCTCGGGGCCGAGGCCGTTGGCGGCAGCGACGCCGGCTTCGAACAGGACGAGGCGGGTCTTGGGGACGTAGCCCTCAAAGCCTGACGGGATGGCGATGGGGATGCCTTTATTGGCGAGGATGGCGGCGTTCTCCAAGGTGGTATTGCGAGTATCCAGAGTGGCGGCGCGCTGGAGGGTGGGACCGACCAGGACGGAGATGCCGGCTTTCTTGATTTCGTCGGCGACGAGGTAGGCTTCGGCCGCGCCGTCCAGGATGTATTTCAAGTTGAACTCCTGGCCGAGGCGAATGGCGGTGCGGAGGTCGTCCTCGCGCTGGGCGGTGAAAATGGCGGGCATCTCGCCGCGCACGACTTTGGCCAGCGCTTCGAGCTTGAGGTCGCGGGCGGGGCGCTTGTCGGGATCGAGCTGCATCTTGCGGTCGTAGTTGCGGGCGTCGACTAGGGCGCGGCGAATCATCGCGGCAACAGCCATGCGCGTCGTGGGGGCTTTGCCTTTCGAGCCGTAGGTCGACTTGGCGGTCTCGCCCAAGGTGAAGATCATGGCGGAGACGGGCTTTAAGGCGAGGGCATCGGCAGTCGAGCCGCCGGTGGATTGGAAGATGGCGGCCTGGCCGGCGATCACGTTGGCGCGGCCGGGGGTGACCTGGATCGTGGTGACCCCGTTCTCGAGGGCGTAGCGGACCAAAGGCTCGGCGGGGTTGAAGCCGTCGATGGCGCGAAGATCGGCCTGGTTGGGGTCGGAGGTTTCGTCCTGGTCCTGGTCCGCGGTGACGTTGAACATGCCGGAAAGGCCCAGGGAGGTATGGGAATCGATGAGACCTGGAGTAACCACTTTGGCGGCGATGCGGCGGTAGCCGGCGGGAACGCGCACCGAGGAGGCGGGGCCGACCTGGGTGACCCGGCCGTCAGTGACGACCACCACCGCGTTCTTCAGGGTTCCCTTCCCCGAGAGGGTGTGGACGGTCTCACCCTCAACGGCGAGGTTCTGGGCGCCCAGGGAAACTGAGAAAACCAGCAACAGTGCGGGCTTCATTGTCCGAGGGCCTCCACGGGGTAACGGTCGGAGACGCCGTAACCGCCGGTTTGATGGAGGCGGTCGGGGAGGCGGGAGCGGTCGAAGATTTTTTCGCCGTCGATCCAGGTTTCAAGCACGTGGGTGTAGACGCTCAGCGGGTCGCCGGAGAGGACCAGGAAGTCGGCGTCCTTGCCGGGGTCGAGCGAGCCGAGGCGGTCGCCCACGCCGAGCATCTCAGCCGGGTTGAGGGTCAAAGCGCGGAGCGCGCCTTCCTCAGTCATGCCGCCCCGCACGGCGAGTGCGGCCTCGCGGATCAGAAAGCGGGAGTTGTTGATCCAGTCGTCGCTGTGGATGGCGAGCTTGATGCCGGCCTTTTCCATAATTGCGCCACCCGCAGGCGAGTAATCGGCGGCTTCCAGCTTGCCCCCGGGCGAGTCGATGACGATGAAGGAAACCGGGACCTTGCGGCGAGCGATTTCATCGGCGACCTTGTAGCCCTCGGTAACGTGCTGGAGCACCACGTTGAATTTGAATTCGTCGACCAGGCGCAGGACGGTCAGGATGTCGTCGGCGCGGTGGGTATGGAAGTGGACGGTGCGTTTACCCTCGAGGACCTCGACGATGGGCTCAAGTTCGAGGTCGCGGTCGGGAGGGTTGGCCGAGGCGAGCTTGCGGCGATACTCCTGGGCGCGGGCGAAGAGACGGCGCTGGAGCGCGGCGACACCCATGCGGGTGAATGGCGCCTGGCCGCGTGCGCCGTAACCCTTGGGGTTGTCGCCGTTGGCCATCTTCATGCCGCCCTGGACGCCGGTCTTGAAAAGGAGGCCGTCCTCGACGGTGCGGCCGCGCAGCTTCACGTAGGCGGTCTGCCCGCCCATCACATTGCCGCTGCCGGGCATGATGTTGGCGGTGGTGACGCCGCCCGAGACGGCGGTGCGGACGGAGGCGTCGGTCATGAGAATACCGTCGAGGGCGCGCAGGATGGGCTGCGAGGGGCCGCTCCCTTCGTTGACGTCCTGGTTGCCCACTTGGGCCAGCCCGATGTGGGAGTGGGTGTCGACCACGCCGGGCAGGAGGACTTTGCCGGCGAGGTCACGGATTTCGGCGCCGGCGGGCGGGGTGATGTTCTCGCCCACGGCGACGATCTTGCCGTTGTCGATAACCATCGACCCCCGCGCAATTGCGCCGCGGCTGATGGTGTAGATGCGGGCGTTGGTGAAGACGATAGGCCGGGCGGAGGCCAGTGTTGCTGCGCCCAGTAGTAGCAGGATTCTCAAGGCAACTCACCAAATCAGCAGATCACCAAATCACCAATTCTCTCATAGCGTGAGGTCGTGGGCCTTGGAGCGGAGCAGGTTCCAGGCCTCGTCGACGTGAGCCTGGGAGGTGCGGAGGTTGCCGATGGCGAGGCGCAGGGTGTAGTGGCCGCGGAGCACGGTGTGCGACAGAAAGATCCGGCCGGTCCGGTTGACCGCGTCGAGCAGGCTGCGGTTGAGGGCCTGCAGACGGTCGTCGCCGCTGTGCTGGGGGTGGAAGCGGAAGCAGACAGTGGAAAACAAGGTCGGGGCCATCAGCTCGAAGTCGGGGTGGCCGATGATGCGGGCGCTGAATTCGCGGGCCAGGCGCAGGTGCTCGCGGATGTTATCGATGATGCCCTGGCGGCCAAAGTAGCGAAGCACGAACCAGAGCTTGAGGGCTCGGAAGCGGCGGCCAAGCGGGACGCCGTACTCGGTCATGTTGACGGCGCGGGGATCCTCGGTTGCGGCGAGATACTCAGGCACCAGGCTGAAGGCGCGGCGGAGGATTTCCGGCCGCCGGCAGTAGAAGGCGCTCAGATCGACGGGCGTAAACAGCCACTTGTGAGGATTGACCACCAGGGAGTCGGACAGCTCGCAGCCGGCGAGCACGTGCCTCATTTCCGGAACGATCGCAGCGATGCCGCCGTAGGCGGCGTCGACGTGAAGCCACACGTTACGGCGGCGGCAGATCTCGGCGATCTGCGGGACCGGGTCGATCGAGGCGGTAGAAGTAGTACCCACAGTGGCGACGACGCAGAACGGGCGGCGGCCGGCGGCCAGATCCTGGGCGATGGCGGCGTCGAGCACCTCGGGGCGCATGCGGTATACGTCGTCGACCGGGATCTTACGGACGTTCTCCTGGCCGATGCCGAGTGTGATGGCGGCTTTCTCCACCGAAGAGTTGGCCTGCTCGGAGGTGTAGTACATGAGGGGCGGGGCGCCGCTCTGGCCGCGCGTGCGGATGGCGAGATCCTCCTGCGCCTCTCTGGCGGCCACCACGGCGTGCAGGGTCGAGGTGGAGGCCGTGTCGTGGATCATGCCGAACACGTGGCCGGGCAGGCCCATCAGTTGCCACAGCCAGTCCAGGACCACTTGCTCGAGCTCGGTCGACGCGGGCGAGGTACGCCACAGCATCCCGTTGGTGTTGACGGCGGCGGTGAGCATCTCGCCGAGGATGCCGGGGCCGGAGGCGGTGATGGCGAAGTAGGCGAAAAAGCCTGGGTGGTTCCACTGGGTGAGCCCGGGCACGATCAGGCGGTCGAAATCGGCGAGGATAGCGGACATGTCCTCGCCCTCGTCGGGAGGTTTCGCGGGCAGCGCATCGATGGTGGAGCCGGGGGTGACAGCGGGCAACACGCGGCGGTCGCCCGCGTGGGCGAGAAAGTCGGCGATCCAGTCAGCGGTCTCTCGGGCGAAGCGCCGAAACTCCTCGGGCGGCATGTCGCCGGGCAGGCGTCGGGTCATGCGGCCTCCTGCAACACCGCCGGCAGCCATTCCCGAAACCAGTCCTGGAACTGCTGGGCCAGCCGCTGGCGAGCCGGGCTGAGGGGGACGGCGTGGGGTCCGGTGGGCAGGCCGCGCTCCGCGAGGGCCAGCTTGATGCCCACCGGCGTGGGAAAGCGGTCCAGCCAGGCGATGAACTCGCGCAGGCGCCGGTCGAGCAATTGGGCGCGGCCGGACGAGCCGGCGAGGACCGCGCGGTCTATGCCTATCATCAATTCTGGAATAACCCCGGCCACGCCGGAGATCACCCCGTCGGCGCCCTGGGTGCGCGCTTCGGTAAACATCTTGTCATCGCCCACCAGCAGCGTAAACGGGTGGTGGCTGCGCAGGGCGCGGAGGCGGCCAAAGTTGTCCATCGAGCCGCTCGAGTCCTTGATGCCGGCAAAGCGGCCGGAGGAGAGCAGGCCGCGCGCGGTCTCGAAAGAAATGTCGTTGGTGAACGCGGGAATGTTGTAGAGCAGGATGGGCAGAGCCGGAGGACAGGCGTCGGCAAAGCGGAGATAGAACTCGCGCACCTCCTCTTGCTGGTAGTGGAAGAAATACGGCGGCATGACCAGCAGAGCGCTGGCGCCGGCCTCGGCCGCGATCCGCGCGAGATCCAGCGCGCCGTCGAGGCTGGAGTGCGCGATTCCGGCAATAATCGGCGCCTTGCTGTGGGCGGTGGCGCAGGCCAGCATCCGCTGCCGGTCATCGAGTGAGTAGTGGATGAACTCACCGGTGGTGCCGCCGATGCAGATGGCGCGGACGCCGCCCGCCATCACAAAGTCGATCAAAGCTTTCAGGGCTCCGAGGTCGGGATGAGGGCCGGGGCCGCAGGGCGTCACCAAGGGGGTGTTTACGCCTTCCAGCATGAGGAAGGAAACAGGATAGCATCCATTTTGGCGATTGGTGCGAAAACCGTGTCTCTCGCCAAGACGCCAAGGCCACAAAGGTCGCAAAGAAAACCTTTGCGTTCTTGGCGCTCTCTGCGTCTTGGCGTGAGATGGCTCTACAGAGGCGCTTACCTGGTCAGCCGGCGGGTGCCTCGGATCAGGAATACCAGAAGGCCCGAAAGCATGGCCGAGCCGACCAGGTAGAAGACGCCGGCTTGGTAGTTTCCGGTCTTGTTGCTCAAGTAGCCCACGATGTACGGGCCGAAGAAGCCGCCGACGTTGCCGAAGGAGTTGATCAAACCGATGCAGGCCGCGGCGGCGGCCTCGCTGAGGAAAGTCGTCGGCATGGACCAGAAGCCGGGGAGATAGCTGTAGAGGCCCATGGCGGCGACGGAGAACAGGGCGATCGACAGGGGCACGCTGCCGCCGACGGCCTGGCTGGCCGCGAGCGCCAGGCCCACGGAAAAAATGGACAGCGCCGTGTGCCAGCGGCGCTCGCCGGTGTGGTCGGAGTGCCAGCCGACCAGCAGCATCGCCGGCAAGGCGGCCAGGAACGGGATGGCCGCGATGAGGGTCACCTGGAACGAGCTCAGACCGGAGAGCTTCTGCAAGATCTTGGGCAGCCACAGGCCGAACCCGTAGTTGGCGGTGACGATGAAGAAGTAAACCAGGGTGAGCAGAACCACGTCGCGATTGCGCAGCGCCTGCCACACGCTGAGCGGCTTGGCCGCCTTCTTGGTTTGCTTTTCCATCTCCAGCTCGCGGGTCAGCCAGTCGCGCTCGTCATCGGGGAGCCAGCGTGCGTCCTTGGGCCAGTCGGTGAGATAAAAAATCGTAACGAACCCGCAGATTACGGCCGGCACGCCTTCCAGGATCAGGAGCCAGCGCCATCCGCTAAGGCCCAGCCAGTGGATCTTCAGCAGCAGGCCGGAGAGGGGCGCGCCGATGATGTTGGCGATGGGAATGGCCGCCATAAACATGGCCACCGCCTTACCGCGGTCTTCGTAGCGGTACCAATGAGTCAGATAGACGATAATGCCGGGGAAAAAGCCGGCCTCCGCCGCCCCAAGCAGGAAGCGGATCCAGTAGAACTGATGGGCAGTTTGAATCAAGCCGGTCAGGGAGGCCAGCAGTCCCCAGGAGATCATGATGCGGGCGATCCACTTGCGGGCGCTCCATAGCTCCACCAGGATCGTGCCCGGGATTTCGAGCAGTACGTAGCCGATGAAGAAAATACCCGCGCCGAAGCCGAAGACTTCGTTCGAGAAGCCGAGCTCGCGGGTCATGTCCAGGCCGGCGAAGCCCACATTGACCCGGTCGAGGTAGGCGACGATGTAGAGCAAAAACAGGAACGGCATCAGCCGGCGGGTGACGCGACGCCTTGTGCGCTCGGCGATCGGGTTTACGGATTGCGCGGTGACGGAGGCCATGGGCAGTCGTCAAGGATACCAGGAATTGAGGAATTGAGAAATTTAAGGAATTGAGAAAGGAAGACCCGGGCGCGCAGCGCTTCCTCAATTTCTCAATTCTTGCCCAGCAGTTTAAGAATATTGCCTCCCAGGACGCGAGCTTCCTCGGCGAGGGGCAGATGGAGCAGGCGGATTTTGTGAAGCTCGACACGGGAGTCGAGCTCGGGGCCGTCGCTGCCGAAGATCAGCTTCCCTGCGCCAAGCTCTGCGGCGGCCATTTCCAAGAACTTGAAGAAGACCACCGAGGATGTTTCCAGGTACACGTTGGGGTAGCGGCGGGCGACGCCGATGGCGGCGATGTGCTCGGCCCAGTCGCGGGAGGCAAAGTTGCCGAGGTGGGCCATGATGAACGGGACCTGGGGATACTCGGCGGCGATCATGTGGAAGTTGGCCACCTTCTCCGGATGGTA
>JACQDI010000129.1 GCA_016201195.1 Acidobacteriota bacterium
CGATGAGTTTGGCGGTAGGCGTGAGGTGGTTCGGGTCGGTTTTGCGGGTCAGCGTTTCGGTCATGTCGACGAATCCTCCGCGCCAGGCGTAGCGCAGCCGCGATTCGCCGGCGTCGAAGCAATAGGAGATCCCACCCGTCATCCCGTCGGCGATGGCCGCCGGCGTAGCCTCGGGCATATCCCAGCGGATCACGATCGCTTCGCGGTCTGGCACGGGTTTGGCTTCCGGGTCGGCCGAGGTGAGCTTGCCCAAACCGGCAGGCAACGGCATCCGCTCGCCTAGGGAGAGCGCCGCCCACAGGCTGTGAATCGCCTCGTCAGCCCGCCGCCGCTCCATCGAGCCGAAGTAGTTGGGCATGGAGGTTCCGGAAAGAATGCGCGCCGGATTCAGCATCCACTGCACATACCAGTCATACCGTAGCCGCTGGGTGGCGTCGATGAGCTGGGGTCCCGGCTCGCCGCCGGACTTGTAAGCTCCCCAATCGTGGCAGCCGACGCAGGCCACGCCGCCCTGCTTGGCATCGGCGCCGATCATGCCCCCGCCGCGCGCCCGCTGCGCGTCGGTCGCTGGAGGCGGGGCGGGGCCATCTCCCGGCTCGACGCCGGCGGCCTGGGCAAACTCCGCTGCGAGCGGCCCGGCGTGGCGCGGATCGTAGGCGGGCATGCGCAGGTCGAGCCAGCTCCGCACCCGGCGGCGTCCGGTCGTGACCTGTTCGATCCAGCCGGTGCGCAGCTTGGCTCCCGCGTCGGTCAGCGGCGGCGCCCCCTCCGCCAGGGTCGCGGTAGGACCCAGTGAATCGAGCTGGTGGCAGGCCACGCAGCGAAGCTGTCGCAGGCTCTTACCAAGATCGTAAACCGGCGCCGGGCTGATGTCGGGATGCGCCTTGTATCCCGCGAGAAAAGTTTGAATCGCCTCTCGCTCGCCGGAGACGAAACGATAGCGTGGCACGCCCTTCGGTGAATCCGCGGACAAGCACCCGCGGGCGGACGAAAGGCTCTCGAGCCGCGGCGCTCGGAGCGTATTCGATTGGCCCTGGAGCGCGTGACAAGCCAGGCAGCCTTGCGAGGCGACCAGCGCTTTGCCGCGCGCCGGATCTCCGGGCGTCCCGGCCCGCTCGAAATCCGGATTGCGCGATTCGGCTAAAAAGGCGGCGAGCTGCAGCGCCTCCGCGTCGGAAAGCAGCATGGACGGCATGCGCCCACCCGGATCGAGTTTCGCCGGGTCCTTCAAGTACTCAGCCAGCGCGGGAATCGTCGCTTTCGACCCCAGGCCGTCCAGCTCCAGGCCCTTCTCCTGGTGGCAGGCCGCGCAGCCAAGGGCTCCATAGAGGCGATCGCCCTGCGCCACGTCCGGCCCGCTCGTCTTGCGAACCCGCCGCGGCGCAACGCTCTCGCGCAGCGAGGCGAGGTAACTGGCTACGTCGCGGCGCTGCTGGTCGTCGAGCTGCGCGGGCATCATCGCCCCGCTGCGAAACGCCGTGGGATCCTCCAGCCAGTGGTCGAGCCACGCCGCGTTCACCCACGAGCCAATGCCGGTGAGATCCGGGCCAAGTCGCCCCCGGAGCGACGGCGACCCGGTGGAATGGCAGTTGGTGCAGCCCCGTTCCTCGACCAGAAACCGGCCGCGCTCCTCCACGACATCCTGCGCCTCCGCGGAAGCGTGCGAGAACACTGAGCCGGGGATCGGCTCCAGGGGAAAGTGCCCCGCCTTCCAGCGCACCAGTAGCGTCGCCGTCCCCGCCGGCCGATGGTAGCGAATCCGAACTGGATGGCGCCCCGCGTTCAGGCGAACCGGCTGGTTGGTAGTCTTCCGCCCGTTGATGTAGATCTCGGCAGCTCCGCCGTCGAAGGTGTACTCGCCGGCCTGCACGACCGAGAGCAGCCCGGTCCATTCGACGTCAAAGGCCGCGGCAAGCGCCGGATGCACGGATTCCTCGGCGCGGAGGTGAAAGTTGGGCGAGGCCGTGACGAGCCGGACGCGGTGCTTGCCGTCACTGTAGCTGGCCACTAGGCCGGGGCGCAACTCT
Source organism: Acidobacteriota bacterium (assembly GCA_016201195.1). Lineage (GTDB taxonomy): Bacteria > Acidobacteriota > Terriglobia > Bryobacterales > JACQDG01 > JACQDI01. The sequence goes on from JACQDI010000129.1 coordinate 2,028, forward strand.
TCCTGCGACTGGGCTCGCGCGCCCAGCAGCAGGGCCAAACTCAGCGTAGCGATGATGGCTTTTGGAATGTACATTATGGTTTCTGTCTAGTGTACCCTGAGATTCGCGCGCCCTGGCCCCAAGCGGCTGGGATGAGCGAAAATAGCTATATGTACCAGGTGATTGTGGATCAGGCCGTTCTCGCCGAAATCGTCCGCCGCCTCGTCGAGGCGGTGGATCCGGACCGCATCATCTTGTTCGGAAGTCGCGCCCGGGGCGATTACCGCCCAGACAGTGATGTAGATCTGCTGCTGGTCAAAGCCTCAGCTCTCCCTCCCCACCGGCGTGTCATCCCGGCTTATCAGGCCATGGCCGGATTGCTGGTTCCGACCGACATCTTGTGGCGAACTCCGGAAGAGATCGATGATTGGTCCCAGGTCAGCACCCACTTCACAACACGCGCGGTGCAAGAGGGGCGGGTCCTCTATGAGAAGCAACGCTGAGCAAGCCCAAGTACTGGCCACCAAAGCGGAGCATGACATCCAGTTGGCGCAACTAGGCCTGGACAACAATGCCGCCCTGGACGGAGTCTGTTTTCACCTGCAGCAGGCGGCAGAGAAGCTGCTCAAGGCCCTACTCAGCTTCCTGAGCCTGGACTACCCACTCACCCACAACATCCAGGTTCTTCTGGATTTGGCGCTTGCCCACTGCCCAGAGCTGGCTCCGCTGCGGCCCGAACTCACCGCTCTTTCCCCTTACGCGGTGGAAATGCGCTACGACGACATTTACCCGGAACGAGAAGAGGCGCTCACTGCCTGGCAGGCGGTCGGGAGGCTGCGTCAGGTCGTTCACAGCCGGCTCTCTTTCCACCTTCCGCTTTGATTCACCCCAGCAGCTTCGGGACCACCTTTCCCGCCACATCCGTCAGCCGAAAGTCGCGCCCCATGTACTTGTAAGTCAGCCGGGTGTGGTCGAAGCCGAGGCAATGCAGGATCGTGGCCTGGAGGTCGTGGACGTGGACGGCATCCTCGGTGATGTTCAGGCACAGCTCGTCGGTCTTGCCCACCACGGCGCCACCCTTGATTCCGCCGCCGGCCATCCACATGCTGTAGGCGTTGGGGTGGTGGTCGCGGCCGGCGTTGTCGGCGTCCTCCGGCTTGCGGATCTCGACCATGGGCGTGCGCCCGAACTCGCCGCCCCACACCAGCAAGGTCTCATCGAGCAGCCCGCGCTGCTTTAGATCCTTAATGAGCGCGGCGGTGGGCCGGTCGATCTTGGCGCAGCGCTTGGGAAGCTTCTTGTTCAGCTCCGTGTGGTCGTCCCAGCTTGCATCCATCATCAGGATGAAGCGCACGCCGCG
>JACQDI010000130.1 GCA_016201195.1 Acidobacteriota bacterium
GGCGTGAATCAGCAGGCTCTCGTCGGGTTTGCCCGGCACGATTGCCGGACCGCTATTTCCACCCTTGAGCAGGTGCCCCCGCGAGGCCATCTCCAGACCGCCCAGCTTGGACGCCGTGTGGCAGGCAAAGCAGTTTTTGGCAAGCAGGGGGCGGATCCGCATCTCGAAAAACTCGGCTGACTCCTTGACCGGAACGGCGGCAGACAGCGACCCCAACGCCAGACACACCATCGCCGCCAGCCTCATGCGGTGAGAGTATCATTTGTCTCACCCCCCGGCAACTGCGCTCCCACGCTCCACGTTCCACGATCAAAATTCCGCCTGTGCTAGGATCATGGCTGATGCGCTCCCCATGGCTGCTTTTGCTGCTTTTGCTGGCGCCCGTCCAGGCCGCTGAGCGTCCCCTCAAGGCCCTCATCATCGACGGGCAAAACAACCACAAGTGGCAGGAAACGACCCCGGTTCTGAAGAAGCTGCTTGAAGAAACCGGTCTCTTCGCGGTCGACGTGGCCACGAGCCCGCCAAAGGGTTCCGAGCTGAGCGGCTTCCTGCCGAAGTTCGCCGGCTACGCGGTGGTGGTGTCGAATTACAACGGCGAGTCGTGGTCGCCGGCTGCCCGCGAGGCGTTTGAGAAATACCTTCGCGCGGGCGGCGGCTTTGTGGTTTATCACGCGGCCAACAATCCGTTCGCCGACTGGAAGGAATACAACGAGATGATCGGGCTGGGCGGCTGGGGCGACCGGACCGAAGCGGCCGGCCCCTACCTGCGCTTCCGCGACGGGAAGATGGTGCGCGAGGCGAAGCCCGGACCGAGCGGCCACCACGGCAAACGGCATCCCTTCCAGGTGACGATTCGGAACCCCAAGCATCCCATCACCGCCGGCCTGCCGGCCCTGTGGATGCACTCCCAGGACGAGCTCTACGACAGCTTGCGCGGCCCAACCGATGCGAAGATCAACCTGCTCGCCACCGCGTACTCCGATCCGGCCACCGGCGGCACCGGCGAGCACGAACCTATGCTGATGACCCTCGCCTACGGCCAGGGCCGCGTCTTCCACACCACGCTGGGCCACGACCTGGAGTCGCTGAGCTGCGTGGGTTTCATCGCCACCTTCCAGCGCGGCTCCGAGTGGGTCGCCACCGGCAAGGTCACGCAAAAGGTTCCCCCGGACTTTCCCACCGCCGGCCGCCTCAGCATGCGGAAATGAACACCGCGCTGCTGGCTGATCCTGTTTCGAAAGATCACCTCACTGGCCCCGGCCACCCGGAGCGCCCCGAGCGGTTTGACGCCGTCGCCCGGGCGCTCGACCACGCAGGCCTGAAGCTCGCCCGGGTCGCCTCCCGCCCCGCCACCGAGGACGAGATCGCGCTGTGCCACACCCGCGATTACATCCGCACGGTGAAGCGCGACGTGGCGAGCGGCGCGCGCGAGCTCTCCACTGGTGATACCAACATCAGCTCGCAATCGCTCGACGTGGCGTTGCGCGCCGCCGGCGGCGTGCTCAACGCAGCCGACGCGGTCCTCACAGGCAAGGCCCGCAACGCCTTCTGCGTGGTCCGCCCGCCCGGCCACCACGCGCGCCCCAACCAGGGCATGGGGTTTTGCATCTTCAACAACGTGGCCATCGCCGCCCGCTACGCGCAACGCAAGCACGGCGTGGGCCGCGTCCTGATCGCCGATTGGGACGTCCACCATGGCAACGGAACCCAGGACATCTTCTACACCGACGGCGCCGTGTTCTTTTTCAGCACCCACCAATCACCGTGGTACCCCGGCACCGGAGCGGCCGGCGAAACCGGCGAGGGCCCGGGCAAGGGCACCACCATGAACTGCCCGTTTCCCGCCGGATCGGGCCGCCAGGAGATCCTGGGGGCCTTTCGAGACAAGCTCGTTCCCGCGGCCGATCGCTTCAAGCCCGAGCTGGTGATCCTCTCGGCCGGCTTCGATTCGCGGCTGGGCGATCCGCTGGGGCGTTTCACCCTCAGCGATGAGGACTTCGCCGAGCTGACCCGGGTGATGCTTGAGATGGCCGACAGGCACGCCGCGGGGCCGGCTCCTCTCGGTACTGGAAGGCGGCTACAACCTCGCCGGCTTGGCATCCGCCGCCACTGCCCACGTGAAGGCGCTGGCGCGCCGCTAAGGATTCGTCAAGAAATAACTGTGCCGGTTCGCCAGATCCGCTCCCTTTGGTCGCAGCTCGGAATCGCGTTCCGAGCCGCGACTGCAAGGAGCGGTTGAAATGGTTGTTTCATGACAGGCCCTAACCCCGCAGATCCGGCCCCGGGGGGCCGCCCTATCGGCCAAAGCAATACAGCGCGCTGCGCGTGCGGATGTAAATGCGCCCCCCGGCAATGGCGGGAGTGGCGTAGCACTCGTCATCCAGCTCATTCACCGCCAGCATCTCCTGCTCCGGCCCCGCCTTCACTACGGTGACCACGCCGGCCTCGCTGAGGAAGAACACCTTGCCGTCAGCCGCCACCGGAGACGCGAAGTAGCGGCCGGCCGGGCCACGCAAGCGCGCCTGCTTGTGCACGGCGCCGGTCGCCGGATTGAATGTGGTCAGCACGCCGCTGTCGCTGATCATGTACAGCACTTCCCGGTAGAGCAGCGTGGAGGGCAGTTGCGGCACGGCCCGCTGGTACTTCCAGCGCAGGCTCGCCCCGGTCGAGTCGCCGCGCCCGCCGAGCCGGATGGCGAGCAGGCCGTTTTCCGCGGCCATGGTTGCTCGATACAGCTTCCACTCGCCGGCATCGAGGTAGCCGTCGCGATCGAGATCGAGGAACTGGAAGTACCGCTTTGCGTGCTCGGTGGCCTCCTCCCGGGAGATCCGGCCGTCGTGGTTCGAGTCCCGCTCATCGAACGGCGGGATGGCGATCTGCCGGCCGGGATCGTTTTCCGGCGTATTGTAGCCGCTGACGTAAACCATATCCCCGGCGAGGACCGGCGCGGATTTCATCTCCGAGGCGAGGCCGTTCACCCACCAGATACTCTCACCAGTATCTGCTGAGTAGGCGTCCAGGCGGAACGAGCCGGGGGCCAGGATCTGAACCGGGCCGTCACCCGGTTCGTAGACGGCCGGGGTGGAGTGGCCGCTGAGCGCCTCCGGGCGGGCTTTCGTCCAGTGCAGGCGGCCGTCGTCGCGGTCAAACGCGGCCGCAAACGAGTTGCGGCTCTGATCGCAGACTACGATGACCTTGTCGCCGGCCAGGATCGGCGACGCGCCCATGCCGTAGACGTTGGTGAACGGCCCTAGCGGCGCGCGCCACCGCTCGTTGCCGTCGGACCCGTAGGAGACCAGGCCAAAGTCGGGGAAGAATACGTACACGTTCCTGCCGTCGGTCGCCGGTGTGGGCGAAGCAGGCGTGTTGCGCTTGTCAAGCGGCTCGGCGCGGTTCCGCGGGCACTCCCGGCGCCACAGCATCCGGCCCGTTCCCTGGTCCAGGCACAGCGTGAGGAGCTTCTGGCCTTCGAAGGCGGTCAGAAAAATGCGGCCGCCGCTCAACACCGGTGAGGAATGCCCCGGGGGCAGCGCCGCCTTCCACACCACGTTCTTGGCGGGGCCAAACTCGGCGGGTAGCCCGGATGTTTCCGCGACCCCCGAGCCGTTGGGCCCGCGGAAGCGGTTCCACTCCGCGATCGCTTTCGGAACTGTCCGGACAAACACAAATCTCTGCCCGTCGGCGGTGACGTCGTATCGTGCCAGCCAGGGAGCCTCCTCCGGAAAATTGCCCTTCATGCCCGGCCGGGCGAACAGCCGCTTCGGCGCGCCGTGCGTGAACGTCCCGCTGGTTGAAACCTCCACCGACATCATCGTGTCGTTGCCCATCACGTAGAACAGTTCTTTGCCATCGGCCCGCCAGCGGGGCTGGCCGCCTCCTCCCGCCCATCCCATCGAAAGCTCGCGGGAGACCTTCCACGCCTGAGCCGGATTCTCCAAACCAGCCACGTAGGCTTCCCATGGCCCGGCCGCGTTCGATACGTACGCGAGATATTTCCCGTTCGGCGAAAACCGCGCGCCGTCGTACCACGCCGGGGGCTTGACGAGAACATCCGTCACTTTGCGGTCTTCCACGCTGACCAGGAAGAGACCGCGGGCGGCGGTCCCCGCGCGCGTGAACGTGATGCCGCGCCCGTCCGGGCTCCAATGCCGCGGGAACTCGGGTTGCTCGGTAGCCACCATCGCGGTTTCCGGCCCCTCGGGGTCGATGCTCTTTACGTATAGGTCATAGTTACCACTGCGGCTGCTGGTGAAGGCGATGCGCTTGCCATCGGGCGACCAGATCGGGAAGTTGTCGTTGCCCTTCGCCCCCGCTGCGCGCCGCTTGGTCCCCGCGGCTGCGTCGTGAATCCAGATGTCGCGATCGTTGACCTCGCCGTCGCGAGCCGAAACCGCGATGAACCGGCCGTCCGGTGAGATTTCGGGGAAGAAAATCGACTGCTGCTCGGCGCCCAGGCGCCCCAGGATCCGGCCGGAGCGGTCGACCCAAACCATCTCCTGCGGCATGTCCTCGGCCGTCGGCTGCTGGGCACACGCCAGCACGCCCAGCGCCGCCAGCAGGCCGTACCTTTTCATGAAAGGGCTTCCAGCAGCCGGTCGACGTCGCCCTGGTTGTTGTAGACCGACGGCGAAATCCGCATCCCCTTCACGATCCGCACCTCGCCCTGGTCGCTGGTGAATTCCCAGCGCCGCATGGCAATCACCGCTTCCCCGAACGCCTTGTCGAGTTTCGCCGCGGTCTTCTCGTACTCCGGGGTCAGGAAGCTGACGATCGGCGTCGGATTCCCCGGCGGCGTGATCGACGGGTAGCCCATGCGCGGCAGTTCTTTCAGCAAGCGGTCGGTAAGCGGCTTCGCGTGCGCCCGGATATTGTCAATGCCCAGTGAGTGGATGTAGCGCAGCGCCGCGTGCGCGCAGACGCCCCCGCAGTTGGGCAGGCTGGACGCGACCTCATAGCGGGCCGCGCCTGGCAGCAGAGTGAACTGCGAGTCGGCTTGCGCCCCGTTGGGGTTCGAATACTGGCGGACCCCGTAGCGCGACCGCTTGATCACCCGGTCCTGCAAGTCCTCGCGCACAAAGAGGAACCCGAAGCCCATGTCGCCCATCAGCCACTTGTAGGCGCCGCACCCGGCGCAGTCGATGCCCATGGCCGCGACGTCGATGGGGATCGCGCCCGCCCCCTGAATGATGTCGGCATACACCAGGGCCCCGCGGGCGTGGGCGATGTCGCTCGTGGCCTTCACGTCGTGCAGGTAGCCGTTGATATTCGACACCAGAGCGAGTGAAACCAGCTTTGTGTTTCGGTCAATCGCCTTGTCCATGTCCTTGGGATCGATCTTCCAGTCGCGAGGTTGCACGATCCGCAGCTCGATGCGCCCTTCTTTCTGGAGCATATGGTAGAGGAACTTGGACGCCTGGTAGTGCAGCTCGTCAATGACCACGTTGCCCTTGGTGTTTCCCAGCCCCATTCCGGCGACGACCAGGTTTTCCGCGTCGGTGGTGCTGGTAACGAAGGCGATCTCGCTCGACTTCGCGCCGATCAGCTTGGCGAACAGCTCTTTGGTCTCGCGCTGCTGGTCGTTCCCGAACCGCGAGCGTCCTTCGCCGGGCCCGTGGACGCGATACGCGAGGTACCCCTCTATGGCCCGCAGCGAATGGATGCCGATCGGATGGTAGTCTGCCGCGCTCAGCCAGACTTTCCGCTTCAGCCACGGAAAGTCGTTCCGCACCTGGTTCCAGTCGATAGCGCCGCGCGCCGGAGCGGCCACGGCCAGTCCCGCCGCCGATTGCAATAGCTCACGCCGATTGAGTTTCATGGCTATACTGTAGCGCAGCGCCGGCTCGTTTGGCTCTCCCCGTCTCCGTGTCCCTCTGCTCACCCCCACCGCAGCACCACCTTCCCCGTCTGCCCCGACAGCATCAACCCGAACGCCTCCTCCCACTCACTGAACAAAAACCGGTGCGTAATCACCGGCGAGATGTCCAGCCCCGAGTGCAGCATCACCGTCATCTTGTACCAGGTCTCGTACATCTCCCGGCCGTAGATCCCCTTGATGGTGAGCATATTGAAAATGACGGTGTTCCAGTCGAAGGCCATCTCCCCGCCTGGCGGGATGCCGAGCATGGCGATCTTGCCGCCGTGGCTCATGTTGGCGAGCATGTCGCGGAAGGCTTGGGCGTTGCCCGACATCTCCAGTCCCACGTCGAAACCCTCTTTCATCCCCAGTTGCTTCTGCGCCTCACCGAGCGACATAGAGCGGGGATCGATCGCCAGGGTGACGCCCATCTTGCACGCCAGGTCGAGCCGGTAGGGGTTCACGTCGGTAATCGCGACGTAGCGTGCCCCCGCGTGGCGCACCACCGCGGCGGCCATAATCCCGATCGGCCCGGCGCCGGTAATGAGCACGTCCTCGCCCAGCACCGGAAACGACAGCGCCGTGTGCACGGCGTTGCCGAAAGGATCGAAGATACAGGCGATGTCTCGGTCGATCGACTCGTCGTGGTGCCACACGTTGCTCATCGGCAGGGCGATGTATTCGGCGAACGCCCCCGGCCGGTTCACGCCCACCCCGCTCGTGTGCGCGCACAGGTGCCGCCGCCCCGCCAGGCAGTTACGGCAGCGGCCGCACACCACGTGCCCCTCCCCGCTCACCAGTTGCCCGGGGAA
>JACQDI010000977.1 GCA_016201195.1 Acidobacteriota bacterium
GCTCTCCTTATTATCGCACCAGGTGAGGGTTAGTATTTGGGCACCCGCGGGTCGACCTTGTCGCTCCAGGCCAGAATCCCGCCGACCATGTTCTTGACCTTCTTGAAACCGGCCTGGCGGAGGAAATCCACGGCCTTGGCGCTGCGCATGCCGCTCTTGCAGTGGGCTACGATCTCTTCGGCGGAGTCGAGCTCGCTCACCCGCTTGGGCAGATCGCCCAGCGGGATCAGGTGGCTGCCGGGGATGGAGCAGATCTGGTATTCGTGCGGCTCGCGCACGTCGAGAATGTAGAAGCGCTCCCCGCGATCCATCTTGGCCTTCACCTCGACCGGGTCGATCTCCCATTCGCGCAGCCCCGGCGCAGGTGGCGGCTCGTGATGCGGGATGCCGCAGAACTCCTGGTAGTCGATCAACTGGTGGATCGTCCGGTGCTCGCCGCAGATCGGGCAATCCGGGTTCTTCCGGATCCGGAGTTCCCGGAAGCGCATGGCGAGCGCGTCAAACAGCATCAGCCTTCCCACCAGCGGCTCGCCCTGGCCGATGATGATCTTGATCGCCTCCGTCGCCTGCATGGTGCCGACTAGTCCTGGCAGGATGCCCAGCACGCCGCCCTCGGCGCAACTGGGAACCAGCCCCGGCGGCGGCGGCTCGGGATACAGGCACCGGTAGCACGGCCCGCCCTGGTAGGCGAACACCGTGCACTGGCCCTCGAACCGGAAAATCGAGCCGTAGACGTTGGGCTTGCCGAGCAGCACACAGGCGTCGTTCACCAGGTACCGGGTGGGGAAATTGTCCGTGCCGTCGATGACGATGTCGTAATCCTTCAGGATGTCCAGCGCGTTCTCGCTCGTGAGCATCGTGCTGTGCTTCACGGTGCTCACGTGCGGGTTGATATCGGCCATGCGGTCGGCGGCCGAGTCGAGCTTCGGCCGGCCCACGTCCTTGGTCCCGTGGATCACCTGGCGCTGCAGGTTGGTGAAATCGACCACGTCGAAATCGACCAGCCCGATGGTGCCTACCCCGGCGGCGGAGAGATACAGGCCGAGCGGCGCCCCCAGGCCTCCCGTGCCAATCAGCAGTATCTTCGCGTTCTTCAGCTTTAACTGCCCCTCCATGCCCACCTCGGGCATGATCAGGTGGCGGCTGTAGCGCAGGATCTCTTCGTTCGATAGCCCGGGCTTGGGCGGCGCCACTGTCCCCGCGACCCCGCCGGCGATCGACGGCACGATGGTGATCACGTCCCCGGCGCTCACCGGCGTCTGGTCCTTCTGCAGGTACCGGATGTCCTCGTCGTTGATGTAGACGTTGACGAAGCTCCGCAGCCTGCCTTCGTCGTTATAAAGCTGCCGCCGCAAGTCGGGGTGCTCGGCGATCAGGCTGCCCAGCGCCTCCCCCACCGTAGCGCCCTTCACCTCGACCGCGTCTTTCTTGGCGGCATACTGCCGCAGCGGCGTTGGTATGAGTACTTTGGCCATCTGGGAATTCTCCCTTACGATTTGGTGATTTTATGATTTGTGATTTTATGATTGGGACTGCACGTGGCGGCGAATCCAAGTCATAAAATCACAAATCATACAATCACCAAATCCTCCTTCTCCGCTTTGGTCTGCTCCGCGTCGGGCAGCCAGCTATTGGCGTGGTCAAACTCCCCGTTGCGGACGGAAAGAACCACGAAAGAATACCACGGGCAGGAATTCTCCAGGTCCGTCTTCGAAAAATAGGCGTCGCAATCCGGGTGCGAGTGGTAGATGCCGATCAACTCCAGGCCGCGGCGGCGGGCCTCTGCGTCGGCGGCCAGCAAATCCTTGCTGTCGAGCTGGTAGCGCTGGCGCTTCGGGCCGGGATTCACGTTCTCCATCGGCAGCGCAGACACCACGCTCTTCGTGCCGTTGCCGCTCGTGCCCAGCATCACCCCCACGCACTCGTCGGGGTAGGTGGCGCGGGCATGCTTCACCATCTCGGTCCACGGCTGCGCTTCAATCCGGAGCACCGCCTTATTCCTCCCAAAAATGTTCGCTGAAATATTTGTCGGCGCCGTCGCACAGGATCGTCACCACCACGCCATGCTGGAGCCGCGAGGCCACCTTCAGCGCCGCCGCCACGTTGGCGCCGGAGCTGACGCCCACCAGCAGCCCCTCCTCCGTCGCCAGGCGCTTCACCATCTCGTAGCCCTCTTCGGTCTCGATGTGCAGATTCTCATCGGCGAGCGACGGATCGTAGATGCCGGGCACGATGGCCGTGGGCATGTGCTTCAGACCTTCCAACCCGTGGAAGCCGCTCGCCGGCTGCATCGAGATCAGCCGGACGTCCGGCGAATACTCTCGCAGCCTGCGCCCCACACCCATAAATGTACCGCTCGTGCCGAGGCCTGTCACGAAGTGGGTAAGGCGCTGCCCGGTTTGCCGCCAGATCTCCGGCCCGGTCGTTTCGTAATGCGCCAGCCAGTTGGCCGGGTTGTTGTACTGGTCCGGGTAAAAATACTGGTCCGGTTCGCTGAAGTACAGTTCCCGGCACTGGCGGATGGCTCCGTCGGAGCCCTCGCCCGCGTCGGTCAGAATCACCTCGGCGCCGTAGGCCCGCAGGATCCGCTTCCGCTCGATGGAAGCGTTGGCCGGCAGGCACAGCTTCACACGGTATCCCTTGGCCGCCCCGATCATCGCGTAGGCGATGCCGGTGTTCCCGCTGGTGGAGTCGAGGATGGTCTTGGCCGGAGTCAGCTTGCCCGTCTGCTCCCCGTCCAGGATCATGTTCAGCGCCGGGCGATCCTTCACCGAGCCTCCCGGGTTCAGGTGCTCGGCCTTGCCGTAGATCTCGACCCCGGCGGGAATTCCCGACAACCGGCTCAGGCGCAGCAGTGGCGTGTTGCCAATCTGGTCTACAATGGAGGTGGCCCTCTCGACCTTGGGACGGGCTAAACCAGTCATCGCCATAGTAGTTAGACTATGCGGCGCACCACAAAGATGCAGCCGGTTCCTACCGGAAAAACTTCTGCATTCAATAACTTACGTATCTCGATTATAGCGATCCCCTCATTGTCTGTCAACAATGGGGGGTTTGACGACTTGGTTTGAGGACTAAGGCCATGTTCTTTCGCCGCAAGAAGGAGTCACTGCCGAGCTGGGAGCAGCAACTGGAAGCCGCCCGCCGGCAAGGCTTTACCGTGGAAGCCGAGGCCGGAGGCCGGGTGCGGATCTCGAAACACGGCTGCGCCGCCGTGGTCGAGCCGGCCGGCCCAGGCGCGGCCCGGCTTGTAGAGAAACCGGGCCTGCTGGTCGATGGCCACATCGCGAAGCTGATCGACCGGGGCTTTCAAAAGTTTCTGGACGACCGCCCGGCGCTCGCCGCCCAGCTCCGCACCATCCACCAATTCGACGCCGAGTTGCGCCAGGCGCTGCACCTGACCAGTCTTTACAACGAGTCGCTGGGCACGGTTTCGAACCGCTACATGTACGATCGCGTCGAGGGGCGGGAGTAGGTGCCGGGCTTCGGACCGGGGCTTCAATCCGATTGGCCATGGGGCCGGCAGCCCGGACGGTCCCGAGTGGTATAGTGACAAAGCGGCAAAGATCCGATAGGTCCAGAGAAATGAAAGTCCCACATCCGATTCCGTACCAAGGAAGCAAACGCCGTCTGACGCCAGCCATCCTTGCGTGTTTCCCTGGCGGTTCACCCCGGCTCGTCGAGCCATTCGCTGGCTCGGCTGCTGTCACGCTCGCGGCTGCTGCACGGGAAAAGGCGTCACGCTTCGTAATTGGCGACGTAAACGCCCCTTTGATGGACCTTTGGCGGTCGATCATTGAGGAGCCGGATTCGATCTGCGACCGTTATCGGCGGCTTTGGGCGGAGCAGACGGGACGGGAGCGCGAATACTACGATCGCGTTCGGGACCTTTTCAATAAAACCCGCCGCCCCGAATACCTTCTGTACCTCCTGCTCCGCTGCGTTAAGGCCGCCGTCCGATACAACTCCAACGGCGAGTTCAACCAGAGTCCCGACAACCGGCGTCGTGGGATGAACCCCGAAACTCTCAGGGAGGAGATCGTGGGAGCGTCACGGCTCCTGAGAGGCAAGGCTACAGTCGCGGCCGCTGATTATCGCGAGGTGCTGAGCGACGTGACAACGTCGGACATCGTGTACATGGACCCACCCTATCAGGGAGTCTGTGGGGACAGGGACGCACGCTACATCAAAGGCCTCGGATTCGACGACTTTGTGGCGACTCTGCGCGACTTGAACGACCGAGGCGTCTAGTATATCCTGAGTTATGACGGCAGGGCCAACGAGAAGGTTTACGGCCGGCCTATGCCGGATGAGTTGCAGTTGTTCCGGATCGAGCTTGAGGCGGGCCGATCGACCCAGGCGACCTTCCTGGGCCGCGAGGTGACGACGTTCGAGTCGCTTTACTTGTCGCCGGCCCTGGCAGAGCGCATTGGAAAGATCGACCCATCTCATTTGACTCAGCGGCCCAAACAAACTACGCTCTTTGATGATCCCCGGATCATCGAATGGGCAAAGCCGACCTACCAAAGGAATTCCTAGAGCGTCTCCACGCGATCACGGCCAAACGCGCCCGGGCAGTCATCGACCATATCGTCGAGCATGGCCACGTCACAACTGAGGAACTGGCGAGGAAGTACGGGTATGGTCACCCGCCGCGAGGTGCGCGGGACGTGCGAGAGCAGGGCATCCCGCTTGAAACGTTCTTTCTCAAGGACTCGAAGGGGCGCAGGATGGCTGCATACCGATTTGCGGACCCCAGAGAAGTCCGGCGGGGGATGCTCGGTGGTCGAAAGGTCTCCTCGAAAGAGTTCAAAGAAGCCCTTGCAGAAGCCAACGGCAGCAAGTGTCACATCTGTCTCCAGCCTTACGAGGACCGGTATTTGCAGGTTGACCATCGAGTCCCGTACGAGGTTGCCGGGGAAGTTTCAGTGGATGAGCGGCAGGCTCAGGACTACATGCTGGTCTGTGGCTCCTGCAACAGGGCAAAGTCCTGGTCCTGCGAACACTGCACCAACTGGATCGAGACGAAAGAGACCGCCGTGTGCGAGTCCTGTTACTGGGCGAGACCCGAGTCTTATACGCACGTCGCCACGGAGGACGTAAGGCGGCTCGATCTCGTCGGGGCGGGAAACGATGTTGCCGACTATGACCGGCTGAAGGCCCAGGCTGCTCAAGCGAAGTCACTACTGCCAGATTTTGTGCGCGAGATTCTCAAAGGCATCAGGTTAGTCAAGCGATAGGAAAATTCTATAGCCTCCATAACTCGGCAGAGCTAGTTTATAATTAGGACCGTCGCGCCAGGTGTCAGGGTTTGAGACTCTTCGTCAGTCCGTTAAGCATGCGGCCGACCTCGCCGGCGAGTGAAAAAAGCTCGATCGAGTTCGCTCTGTTCCACATAAGACAACCGGCTGGCAATCAACAAGTGGGTCTCCAACTCCATCAGGGAGCCGTTGGCGACCGAGAGGTGGTGGAGATAGTCGCGAAGGTGTTCCCGGCCGTGTCCTTCGGCGATATTCGCC
>JACQDI010000131.1 GCA_016201195.1 Acidobacteriota bacterium
TAAGACGCGCACAAGCCTCTCGAACAGAGGCCAATCCTGTTGGGGAACATGATGGAAGAGCAGGATCCGAAAGGCCCCGCCGGCTTGCCGCCCCGCGAGGTTCCGCCGCGCACCATCGGAATGGCAGAGTCCAGTCACGTTTCTATGCAGGCCATCAGGGGCTTGCGGGCTCCGCGCACGCGGGATCGAACCAGCCGGCTCAGCCAGCGATCCTCATACGCCTCGACTTCTCCCCGCAAGCGATACTCCGAAGCGCCGATCCCCGCTTTGAAATGAAAGATTCCCGGGGGCGTGCGCTGCGGGTCCATGCCGCCCAGGTCGAACCAGGCGTAGCCAAGGCTCTTCATCTCGCACACAGCCCGCCACAGCAACAGATGTCCGATGTTTGCCGCTCTGCAGGCATCTTCCGTCACGCCGGCCAGATACTCGCAGGTATGCCCATACCGCGCGAGGACAACCGTCCCCAGCACCCGATCGTTCTCTTTTCCAATCCAGACCAGCAGGCTGCGCTCGGCAGGCAGAAGTCTTTGCAGGGTGGAGAGGAGGCCCGGGGTGACGCTGGTTCGCAAGCGGCGGTTGTCCAGCATTCGCCGGTACCCCGCCAAGAACGCGCCGAAGGCCGCCTCGTCACCGCTCGACCGGGTCACGATTCCCAGCCGCTCGGCCTTACTGAGACAGTTTCGCCACTTCTTGTCGAGCCGGCTTCGAAGCTCGGAAAGGGGAGGCGAAAGACAAAGCCGCGCCGACGCCCAGCCCGGATGGCCGGCCTCCTGGTATCCGAGAGTCTCCAGCCGGCAGGGATTCCTCTCTCCATCGAGCAGCGGGAGAGCCACGCGAAGATACATGTGACGCCGCTCTACCCAGTGCGACCGAAGCGCCTCCATCATCGCCGGCAGCAGCGAACCGTCTCCCTCCTCAGAACGGCGCCACAGGGGGCCCCGGTTGATCCACACCAGGCCTCCCAGCATGGGTATCTGGAATAGCAAAGCTTGCACCGCGCCCACGATGCGATCGCCGGCGCAAAAGATCCCCCGCTCGACTTGCCAGAAACCGGTTCGGCGCTTCGCCTCGGCGTATTCCCAGCTCTGCATCAAGCTCACATCCTCAAACTCCGAGACCAGGCCGGTCCATTCCTCTTGCGAAAAGGGCCGCGTCACAAACCGCATCATGGAGACACTTTCCGGAGGGACTTCTTCAGCCGCTGCCCCATCCCATCCACCTGCTCGACGGTGAGGCTTTGATGGACCGGCAGGAGCAAGAGCTGCTCATAGGTTCGAACTGCAACCTGGTGGCCGGTTCCCCGGCTCAAAACCTCCGGCGGCAGATCCGGCCACCGGCTGGCCGGAACGCCACAGGCCCGCAGCCGGGCCACCAGCGCTTCGCTCCCCCGAGCGGCCAGCAGGGGAAAGGCGTAAGGGCAGATCCCCTCGTCCAGCCGGGGGAACAAGGGCCGGACCCAGGCCAGGTCCCGAACCCACTCGAGCAGCCGGAGATAGTTGCGGCGCCGCCGCTGCTCGACCTCGCGGGCACTCCGTCCCATCACTGTCAGGAGCCGGAGCGCATAGCCGTCGCACCCGGTTCTGCCATCCCCCGCAGGCAGGGGCTCCGCCTTCGTTCGGCCGTTTCGCAAGAAATGCCAGGGAATGTGCAGCGCGGAAAGCCCGCCTTGCGCCAGCCGCCGCAGAATCCACGGGAAGGTGTCTTCCCAAAGGCCGACTCGAGCCGTCGAATCCACAAAGGCCGCGTACGCCGGCGACGCGAGCAGAACTCCCCCGGAAGGGACCGCCAGAATCTTGCGGGGACTCAAAACCACCAGCTCACCGGCGCCTCCGTCCGTGCCCGGGACCAGCATGTGAGCGGCATCTTCGAGCAGCGTCATTCCATGCCGGCGGCAGAATGTCGCCGCTTGGCCGGCGCCGGCCGGGAAACCGAAATAGTGCGTTAGAACGAACAACTGCGGGGCCTTCGACCCACGGGTCGATCCCTCGATTTTCTCCCACTCCGGTGTGAGATCCGCCCGGATCGGATACAGCCGGATCGTGGCCGGGAGCCGGCGCACAGGCTCCAGAACGTCATTGCAAAAATATGCGGGAACCCAAACGGTAACCGTTTCCGCCGCCGCCGCCCGTCTCACCGCCTCCACGCCGGCGGCTAAGGCGAACCGTCCCCGGCGGTATACGTGGGTGACGTAACTTCTTCCGTTACCGGAGCGTTCCTCCCCGGCGTACGGAGATGCGCGGAAGGCCCGCAGAAGATGCTGGAGCTCGGGCAAAGCTCCCTCCGGTAGGGTCACCCTGATCCCGTCACAGGCGCAGCCCGGCAAGGTTCGCCACGCTCAGCAGCCACGTCTTCCAGGCAAAGGGATCCTCGCGCAAAGCAGGGATGAGAAACTGCGAGGCCCTGGTATGATCGTTTCGCAGCATCCACTCATGCCCGGCCCAGCGCAACGTCATGGCCCGGCGCCTTCTCATTTGATATATGTAATAGGTGTTCTGAGGCTGCCACGATTCGAAGTGGTGAGCGAGGACGTTCAGGATGTGCCGGCACAGCCGGTCCACGCTGCTGCTGATCCCCGCCCCGTGGGCGTTGTAGACCCCGAGGGGCTGGCGCACGAACCCAAACACACACCCTGCGCCCGCCAGTCGCAGCCATAGCTCATAGTCCTCGGCGCCGTCGTAATCCAGGTTGGTGGAAAAGCCTCCCGCCTCCAGCAGTTTCTTCCGGCGCACCACGGTGGCGGAAGGGGAGAGACAATTGCCGCGGAACAGCAGGTCCTCGTATCGGGCGCGAGGACCATGCCGCAGAACGCGGCTCCTGGCGCCCCCTTGCCGGAGCCATTCGTCGTGGCAGGCAACATCCGCCTCCGGATGACGCTCCAAATAGCCGGCCACCACCTCCAGCTTATTGCTCATCCAGGTATCGTCGGCGTCCAGAAAGGCGACGAACTCGCCGCTCGCCAGGCCGACGCCCGCATTTCTCGCCGCGCCGGCGCCCTGGTTGTCCTGGCGATGAAGCCGCAGCCTCGAAGCCGGCTGGCGGCGCCAGTCTTCGACGAGCGCCACCGTGGCGTCCCGCGAGCCATCATCCACCACGATGATTTCATCGGCCCGCAGGGTCTGGCTTTCCACCGAATCGAGAGCATCCAGAATAAAGCGCTCCGCATTGTAGGCTGGAATCACCACGCTGAACATCGGCTCGCGTTTCAAGTTACGCTCGCTTCCGCTACCAGCCTGCCGATCAGGGGCGCGAGCGGCTGCAAGGCGGCGTCCGGCGCGCAAAATAATCGTTCCAGCACGTGACGGCGCATCTCCTCGTCCGGGGCAAACCGGGCTGGATCACGCCGAAACTCGGCCAAGGCCCGCCGCAGACTCGCCACCGATCCGAATCGAGGAATCCGGACGGTTTCGGCCAGCGCCGAACCGTCAAAGCCAGCGGGCAGCCACTGCCACACGGGCTTTCCCTGAAGGAACGCCTCCTCCGCAACCGTCGAGTAAGTGAACAGCACCAAATCCGCCGCTGCCAGGTCGTCCTCTAGAGAACCCCTGGTGACAGCAATGTATTTCTTATATGGAAGGAACGCCGGCTGCTGGTCGACTCGGCGGGCCGGATGGTTCCGCAGCAGGAGCGTAATCGCAGGGGATCCTTGAGCCGCAGCGTACACCGCCTCCACCATGTCCAGCTCCAGCTCCACGTTGAGGGTGCAAACCAGGAGCACCCGGACCGTTTCCATGGTTCTCGGGGCGCCGCAGGGGCCGGCGCACGCCCCGGGTGGGGAGGCCCTGGTCCCAAGATGCCGGGGAGAAGCCGCGGTGAGCACCCGATGGAGCGGGTAGCCGCATTGGAGGAACAGCTCCGTTCCCAGCTCGCCACTTGGTAAGACATAGTCCGGGTGGGGAACCACACAGCCTTCCGGCTCGCCCCTCCATTCGAGCGATGGATCGAGAAACAGAAACGTCTTTTCTCGGTTGTAGCTGGCATGCTGGACGGCGCAGCACCGGGCCCCGATTTGAGAGCGGCGAACGCCTTCGTAATGCGCCCGGGAGTACGGGAAGTGTTCCAGGAAGCTCAGCGTGACCCTGGGCCGATGGCGGCGGCAGGCGCGCTCGGTCGCAACCGCTACCAGGTTGCGGTGCGGAAGCTCCGCGTTCAGGAACCCGTAGAGCAGGCGTTCGGCAAACAGCGGATAGTAACAGACCTCCTCCTGTTGAAACAGGCGCTCGAACTCCCCTCTTCTGCTGGCGGAGAGATAGATGGCCAGCGGGCGAAAATCTCCGACCGCCCGAAAAATGTCGCGTAGCCCGAGTAGCGCCTGTAAGAGCACCACGTCCTCGCGGCCATCTAGCGGGCTCAGGATGCTCTTCCACTTCCGATGTTCCTGGCCGGGCCGGGAATGCGGATCGACTGTAAGAGCACCACGTCCTCGCGGCCATCTAACGGACCGAGGATGCTCTTCCACTTCCGATGTTCCTGGCCGGGCCGGGAATGCGGATCGAGCCAGGCGAACCAGCCCACGGCGTGCCTGCCGTTCCCTCGCAGCTCCTCCGGCAAGCGCCCGAAGTAGCGATCGGCCAGGGACTGCGTCTGGGGGTTCCACGACACGCTCCAGTCCCAGAAACCGGAGATCACAACGTCGAAGCATCTCCGGGGGACCGGCCGGCCGCGGAGCAGGGTCCACTGGCGCAGCAGGATCGCGGCCAAACGGATCCGCGAGCCCAGGCCGCGCAGCCAGACGCGCCAGGCCCGGCGGCGCGGACGACTATGCTTCTCCTCGACCTGGAACGCGCTCTTCAGCACCGCCGCCATTTCCCAGGTCGCGCCGACCAGCATGAGCTTTCGGGCTCCCTGTTGTCTTGCCACCGCGCAAACCGTCAACACGGCGATGATCGAGTTGAACGTCGGATCGCTCTCGCAGTCCTTGCTTGCCACCGGGTGATACCACCATTGGCTTGCTTCGCCGGGTCGCTGCATGGCCTGCCGCAGGGTGAGGCCGCCTTCCCAGCGAAAAGCGCCGATGCGGGCCACCAGGCTCAGGTATAGATCCCGCGCCCGAGCTCGAATCTCCAGCGAGGCTTCCCGGGCGCGGATCACATCGCCGTGCTCGCGCTCGAACTCTTCTTCCCTGGCCGGCGACAGGAAACTCAGGACCGGGGCGCCGGCCGGAGCGGCCACCGGCTTGCTCCAGCATACCCACAGGGCGGACTCACCATGTTGGGGGGGCATTTTACCGGCCACTCTCCGCCAGGGCCGCCAGCAGGTTTTCCACGGCCTCCATATCCATCCGCCGGCGACACTCCAAGGAGAACGACCCGATGTGCGGCGTCAGCAGGACCTGCGGATAATCCACCAGCGGGCCCCGGTAGGGCTCCTCCTGAAAGGCGTCGAGCCAGGCGCCTGCCACCGCGCCGCTCGCGAGCGCTTGACACAAGCACGACTCATCGATCAGCGCGCCCCGTCCGGCATTCAGAATAAACACCCCGGCCCGCATCAGAGCGAACTCCCTCTCGCCCAGGATCTGCTCCTCGCCGCCGGCATGCAGGCTGATCACATCCGCCTTGGGAAGGGCCTCGTGCAAAGGAAGGCTCTCCACCCCCTCGAAAGTCCCGTCCCAGGCGGGATCCACCGCCAGAAGTTTCACGTGAAACACTCGCAGCAGGCCCGCCAGCTTCCGTCCGATCCGCCCGAAGCCGATGATCAAAACCGTCTTGCCTTCCAGTTGCACTCCCGCGCGCTTCACCCAGCGCCGCTCGTGGAGGTCGCGGTCCATCTCCGGAATCCGGCGCATCAAGCTGATCATGGCCCCGACCGTCAACTCGGCCACGGCCGCCGTCGGGGCGTCCGGCGTATGCCTAATTGTGATACCCAGTTCTTTCGCGGCCTCGAGATCTACGTTCGACAACCCGGCGCCATGGCGGGAGATGACCCGGAGCTCGGAGCGCTCGAGCACGTCGCGAGTCAGGGGCTCGAGGCCGGCGATCAGCCCCACCGCGCCTGGAAGAAGGTCGAGCAAATCCTCCTTCGACAGCTTTCTCCCATAGGGATTGGAAACCACGGCCAGCCCCGACTGCCGGAGCCGCTCCAACGGAGCTTTGTCGGCTGCGGCGAACGAAGAGGGGCCGATGAGTATCTTGCCGGCAGTGATCATTGCCTTCGCGCCACCACCCTCACGTGGGAACTGAGCCGATACTGTTGCAGGAACTCCTGCAGCGTGTGTTCCGCGTCTTCGCCGCAGTGGCGAAAAAAGTAGCGCCAGAAGGATAAACCGGGGAGATCCGGATCCGACTCCAGGGTCTTGCGCACGGTTGCCACATCCAGCCTGCCCGGCGTGCTGAGCTCCAGAATCTCGAATCCGGCCTTGCCGATCAGGCGCGTCAAGGCATCGATCGAGAACAGGTTCATCCGATCGAGCGGGTTCAGATTCGGCGCAGAGCCGCCCAGGAGCTGATACTCGAATCCGCTGGAGGAGGTGGTGGTGAGGACCAAGACCCCGCCCGGCGCGCAGAGCTCTCGAGCCAAGTGGAGCACCTCCCCCGGATTCGAAACGCGTTCGATCACCTCGAACAGCGTCAGGATGTCTGTCCGGTGCAGCAACGCTTCCGGACCTGCCCGGCGCTCGGGGCGGACCGCAAGCGGCAATTTCTCCCAGGGCGCCTCCGGTTGGAGGCTGACCACTTGCGGAAACTCGCCCGAGTCACAAAGCGCTTCGAGAAACGTGGGGTACTTGGAACGGTAGTCCGCCACCACGCTCGCCCGGGGGCCATACCGGTCCTTGATGCTGAGCAGCCATTGCAGTCTGGGCCGAAAGATGCCGTGCTCTCTCGCCGCGCCCGTGGCGGCCGCGAAGGTTTGCTCCCAAAAGCGTCCGGCGCGGGATTCGCGGCGAAAGGCGTCGAGCGCCTCCTGGCCGGGACGAGGCGAAACCAGCAGGCTCGCGCACGTCGCGCAGCGGCAGTATTGCGCCCCCCACCGCTCGAACTCAGCAACGGGCGCCTTACCGCAATTCGGGCAGTCAAATGGCAGCAGCTCGCGGTTCTCGATCCGGATGCTGCCGTCAAAGATCCTTCGGCTCTCATTTTCGAGGATGGCCTTGTACTCCGCATACAGAGGCTCCGGCCGGATGTCGGCCTCCCGCAAATCGTCACGCAGCACGACGGCTTTCATGGCATCGCCGCCCCGGTGAGCTCGCCCGCCGCGGAGCGCGGCCCAAGCGGATCGGCCGTATAAATCTGCTGGACCAGGCTCATCACCTGATACGCATCGCTCGAACCGCCGACGGTAACGGGCCGGTCCTCGAGGATCGAGCGGGCGAAGTCATCGATCTCCTGCTCCCAGGACCGGTCCTCGTCGTAATAGGTGATGGTTTCCTCGGGATTGGGCTGCGGGTATCCTTCCGCATCGTACTGACAGCGGGCAACGCGCAGCGTCTCCCGTCCGTACGTCCGGGTCGACGAGAGGATGCCGGTGATCGCCAGGTACCCCCGCTCTAAGTAGATCTCCGCCATGAACCGATGCTGCCACTGGGTGGCCGAAGAGTGCAGCATGGCCACCTGGCCCCGGCTGTTACGAAGCAGCACAAAGGCGTTGTCTTCCACCTCCACCGTCCAGTAGGAGCGCGTAAGGAAGCTCTTTACCTCCTCAAAGTCATCACAGAACAGCCGGAACAGGTCCAGCATGTGGATGCCCTGATCGATGAGAATGCCTCCCCCGGACAGCTCCCGCCGGTTGCGCCAATTCTGGTCGTAGCGGGATCCGCCGGCCTTGCCGTAAATCCCTCTCACCCACATCACGCGGCCCAGCCGGCCGCTATCGACGATGGCCTTCGCATCCTGCACGGCGGCGTGGTAGCGGTGGTTGAATCCGAACTTCAATTTGACGCCGGGATGGGCGGCCTCCGCTTCCCGCATGCGGATCACGTCCTCCAGGGTGCATCCCGGCGGCTTCTCGCAAAACACGTGGATTCCCCGGGAGACGGCGTCCATCACAACCTCGGGCAGGCGCCGGTTCGGCGTGCACACAAAGACCGCGTCGGGCCCCGCAGACAGTAACCCGCTCCACTCCCGAAACACCGGCACATCGCAGCCCATCCCATGGTTCTGGATGTCGCAAATCCCGATCAGCTCCCACTCGTTGCGGCGTCCCAGGCACGCTCCGCGGATTTTACCCATGCGCCCGTAGCCGACAATGCCCGCCTTGATTCGGCGGTCGCGCGAAAGTGGCATGTTTGGTTCGCTACCGGCGATACTGCGCAACCAGGGGGTCGTTTCGCAGCAACTCGATCGCCCGCGCCACATCCTCGGCCCGGTCCACGCCGACCACCTGCTGATCGCAGGGGACCATGCGCACGACGTACCCGTGCTCGATGGCGCGCATCATATCCACCGACTCGATGATCTCGAGCGGCGTGGGAGAGAGCCGGGCGAACGTTTGCAGGAAATCCGCCCGGAAGGCGACAATCCCAAGCTGCTTGTATTTCGGGAAGCCCGCGTCGGGAGCTTTCCGTCCGGAGGGGATCGGTTCTCGTGAAAAATACAGGGCGTCCCCGCGAAGGTTGACGACCGTCTTCACGACGTTGGGGCTTTGGAAGTCCATCTCGCGGGTGATGGGCGCCATCAGGTTCGTGCAGACCAGCGTGGGATCGGCGACGAGAGGCGCGAGCAAGGCCTCCAGCATCTCGGGCCACACGCACGGCTCATCCCCCTGCACGTTGACGATGATGTCCGCCCGGGTGTTGGCCGCCGCCTCCGCCACCCGATCCGTGCAGCGCTCGTGTGCGGGCGAGGTGAGAACCGCGATTCCGCCGGAGGCGCGGACCACTTCGAGGATCTCCCGGTCACAGGTGGCGACCACCACGCGGCTGATCGAGCGGGCGAGCGCCACCCTGCGGCGCACATGCTCGATCATGGGCAGGCCCAGGATGGGGACCAGCGGCTTCCCTGGAAAGCGAGTGGACGCCATTCGGGCAGGGATGACGGCGACTGTTTGATAGGTGCTCATGGTTTTCGAGCCAAAATCCTCATGTGGGAGCTGAGACCGTGCCGGGAAAGCCACGCCTGAAACTCGCGCTTGCAGCGCTCGCTCCCGTTTCGAGCGAGCAAACGCCAGATCCGATCGGTCGTTGCGGAGTCGTTCGCGATCGCGCCCTCCACAATGTCCCAATCGAGTTGGCCGGGGGTGGAAACCTCCTCCACCACAAACCCGGCGCTCTCGCACAAGCCGGCCAGCGCGCGCGGGTTGAGGAAGTTCAGGTGATGAGGGGGGAAAACGCTCTTGGATTGTTCCCACAACACCTGGATGTCGAACCCCTGGCCATTGAGGGTGGTCGCCAGCAGGCGTCCCCCAGGGCGCAGCAGCCGCCACGCCTTTTCCACGAGAGCTCGCGGTTGATAAAGGTGCTCCAGAAGCTCGAAAGCCGTCAGCAGGCCGAACCGGCTCTCTTGCCCTTCCAAGTCCTCCACCGTGGTCTCCAGGACCTCGATTGCTTTCGAGCGACAGATCGCCGCCATCTCGGCCGATGGCTCAATGGCGATCATCCGGGCGTGAGGCCACAGGATTCTCAGCTCTTCCAGAAACAAGCCGAATCCCGCCCCAATGTCGCCGATTGTTTCCCGGGCCAGGGCTGGCAACTGCCCGGCAATCTGCCTGGCTCGCGGGCGAAAGATTTTCTCCCGCCTTGCCTCAGCCACAGGAAGAAAAAATCCTTCCACCCAGTAGCGGCTCGACGGCGAGCGGAGATAGAACTCGCGCAAGGGGGCCGCCGCCGGGCGAGGATTCACAAACAGGGTGCTGCATGCTCTGCAAGCGACGTACTCGAAACCGGCCTTGGCGAATTCGGCGGTATGCTCCAGGGCGCCGCAGGCAGGGCAAGGCGCCGTCCGGAACTGTTCGGAATCCGGGAAGTAGTTCGCTATATCCTCGCGGACCAGGCGCAGGTAGTGAACGAACGCCTCGCGGTTGCGGATCTCTTGCTCTTTCATAGGCCTCGCGGTTGCGGATCTCTTGCTCTTTCATAGGGTCGGGACGGCCAGACGGCGATCCGCCGCGGCCTGAATCGCCCGCACGCCGTGGCGGCACATTTCGCCCAAGAACAACATGTCTACGCTGTAGGCCAGAAAACAGTACCCTTGCTCGATTTTCTCGATCACCAGATCCGGGCGCGGGTGGACGACATGATAGCCGGCGGCCGCATTCCGGGCGGACGCCACCCGCCGGATTTCGGCCAATGCCTCCAGCATGGCAGGATGCTCGAACTGCCCCGGCACTTGCAGCGAGCCTGACAGGTCGTAGGGGCCCACCAGAAAGCCGTCCACCCCCTCCACACGCAGGATCTCATCGAGGTGTTCGACCGCCTGGATGTGCTCGATCTGGACGATGACCACACTCTCGCGCTCCAGCCAGGCCCTGTATTCTTCGAAGCCGGCGCCGTACCCCTGGGCGCGGGCCAACCCCACGCCGCGGGCGCCCCGTGGCGGGTACCTCACCGCGGCCACCGCTCGTTCGGCTTCCGCCCTGCTGTTGACCATGGGCACGATGACCCCGTGTGCGCCGGCGTCCATCACGCGCTTGGCCTGTACGGGATCGTTGAAGGAAAGGCGGACCAGCGGCGCCACCCCGCACAGCTCGATGATCCGGATCAGATCCCCTGCCTGCTCGATCGTGATCACGCTGTGTTCCAGGTCCACGGTGAGCCAGTCGAAGCCGGCGCGGGCCAGGATCTCGGCAATGGAGGGGTGGGCCAGGGTGATCCAGGAGCCGATGGTGACCCGATGAGACCGGAGGTCTCGTTTGAGATGTAGTTGATTCATAGGAAATGTTAAGAGATGCTTGATGCCTCTGTCGCCCGGCAAGATCGCAAGATGCTCATCAAGCGGTCCGTCACCTCAGGCAGGCCCTCTCGCGGGAAACCGACCACCAGCGGCGTCCGATACAACAGCAGGGACGAGAGCGCAATGTAGAGCAGCCCGCCGGGCAAAGGGCTGCCCCCGGCCAGCGCCTTACACAGCAAGGCGAGCGATAGCAGAATCGCCGGAGTCACAATCTGATACCCATATTCAAATTTCCAGCCATTCCTCCGGGCGATGGTATAGGCTTGCAGGTTCACTCCCACCCACTGCAACACCACCATTTTGACGGCGAGGCCCGCCGCTCCCAACCCCAGGCCCGGCACAGGCATGGATCGGGGCGCCAGCAGGAAATAGGTCACCGGAATACTGATTCCCATCGTGAACAGGCCGATCCTGGCGTAGGCGGCAGTGGCCCCGCTGGCGTAGAGGAAGGTTCCCTGGATCTGTCCCAGGCACTGGTGCATCGGAAACAGGAACATCAGAGCGAGAGCGAGCCAACCCGGCTCGTAGCCGGCGCCCAAGATCCGGACCAGAATGTTCCGGCTGTAGGGAATCAGCAGGCAGCCCAGCCATGCTGCAGCAAAGTAAAGAGCGCGCGCGAGCGAGCTATAGAGCATTCGCACCCTCCGGTCGTTGTTTCGATACTGCGCTTCGGCGGCCTCCTTCCAGAAGACATTGAGGATGGAACCGGCGGTGATCAGGCCGATGCTGGCAAACTGCTGGCCCACGGCGAGAAAGCCCTGCTGGCTCGAGCCTCCGAACCTCTGCAACATCCAGCGGTCGGCAAACAGATAGAGAAAGCTCATCCAGCCGTAGAGCAGCAGCGGTTTGCAGTAGGTAACAAACTCCGCCGCCAGGACCCGGAAGCTACAATCCGTTGCCGGCTGTTTCTCGACATTGTTCCGTAGCAGGCTCCTGAAGGCGACCAGCGTCAGCAGAAGATATTCGGCAATCCAGAAGCTGAAAACGGTCTGCACTTTCAGCCGGGCCCAGTAGACGGCCGCGGAAACCAGCACCAGGTGCAGCGTGGCCCGCAGCACGGAAGCGGCTTGAACCGCCACGGTCCTTTTGGACGCCTCGCCGAGCTGGCTGAGCAGCCCCCACCATCGCGTGGTCAGGAAACTCGCCCCGAAGGCCAGCAATACGATTCCCCGCTCATGGCCGATCCAGACGCGCTCGACCAGGCCTTTCGGGAACAGAAGGCCGACCACCAGAACCGTGCCCAAAAACTGAGCGCCCATCCAGCCGAGGTAGAGCAGAAAAAACCGGGTGGGCCGCCGCCGCCGCGAGAGGAAGGTGTAGAAAGCCGCCGACGTGCCCATGTCCAGGAGATTATTGACGGCGGCAAAGCTTCCCAGCAGGAAATTCAGTTCGCCGAAGCCGAAGGCTCCCAATCCTCGGGCGACCACCATGCTGTTGAGAAAGGAGATGCCGGCCCGCAGAACGTTCCCGGCAAACGTAGCCGCGAACCGGACCAGCACCCGCTCGCTCAACCGGGGGTCCGCCACTGCGCTCGCCGTCACCTTTTCTCCCTCGCTCGACGGGAGGCGATCTCCTCCTCTAGAACGTTCGTCCAGCACTCCAGCCAATTCTGTTGCCAGCACGCAAAACGCTCGACAAACCCGCGCCGGGCGCGCTGCACATCCTCGCCCCGCCACCAGCCGGCGGCATCCTCGTAAACTTCCGCGACCTTGGCTGCCGCTGCTTCGGGCGAATCCCACAAGATGCCCGCCCGGCGGAGATTCTCGAAATACGGCTTCGCCGCATCGCGCATTTCCCAGCGGCGCGGATCCCAGAACAGCACGCTGGGAACATTCGCCGCCAACGCCTCCAGGCAGGCGGTTCCGAAGTACTCGATGGCCACCACCCTGCTTTTGCCCAGCAGCCCTCGAAGGGCTCGGTGGCCATCATCGAACTGCATCGCTCCACACGAATCCGTAAGCCGGCGAGCCTGGAACGAGCCCGAGTCGTCTGCGTTGACGGGCAGTCTCACAACCAGATCGGAGCGGCGGGCGGAGGGCAAAGCCTGAATGAACCGGCTTCGCCATTGTAAAACCGCGCCGAACTCTCCCAGCGGCTGTGACTCGAAGCGGAGCAGATACCGGGGGTGACTGGTGGCGACCAGAAGGAGGCGTCTCGATCGGGAAGCGCGGCCCGAAACCAGGGGGCGGAATCTGGGATGGGGCGCCGGCTGGACCGTTTTTCCGGTGCCGTTGCTCCATCCATAAGACAGCCAGCGGTCGGTGAACGAGGATTCGAAGCACTCTTGCGGAATCACCTTGCTCGTCCCATACCCGGCCCCATGCTGCACGCCCACCAGGCTCGCCCCGCTCTCCCCCAGTTCCGCCGCCAGGAACTTGAAGCTTTCGTTGAGATGCCAGTCGGAGGCAGAAAGCAGAACCGCCGGCCGGCACGGGCAGAGCTCTAAGCACGTTCGGCGGAAACTGGAATAATTCTCCACATAGCTGAGCGGCAGATTCACTGCGAGTGTGGAAACTAATACCGAGGTGAACTCATCGCTCGCCGGAATATCGACCAGACCTCTGCGCATATCGGTATTCGGAGCCTGGGTTTGGTACCGGACGGACGGCTGAAACGGCAGGGCCCATCCGCGCCCCGCCATCG
The DNA here is from genome assembly GCA_016201195.1 of Acidobacteriota bacterium. Taxonomy (GTDB): domain Bacteria; phylum Acidobacteriota; class Terriglobia; order Bryobacterales; family JACQDG01; genus JACQDI01. The sequence continues at coordinate 13,464 of JACQDI010000131.1, forward strand.
CGCCCATCAGGCGCAGCAGGTCAGGCCGGCCCAAATTGGTCGACCCCAGCAGTGCGTCGGGCTGCAAGATCCGGCTTAACAGCAGACTCATCTGTCCCTTCAGCCTTCTGGCCAGCGTGCGGGCCGCTCCAGCGCGGCTCCAGGAAAGGTCCCCTACGCTGCGCGGCTCCAGGGATGCCGAAACTTCCCTCCCCATGGCAGGCTTCCAGGCGGCTGCGTCGAGGATCTGGGAATAGAGCTGCAGGTTGAACAGATCAGCCGATGGGCCGCAGGCCAGCATCACAAAATCCCGCGTATCAAATGGCGTGGTATGAGTCAGCCGGTCGAGCACCACGGTTCGCGCGCCGCCATAGCGCTCGAGCGCCGTCTTCAGTGAAACGTAGCGGTCGTACAGAGCGTGGACATAATAGAGAAGCCAGGGCCCCAGAAGCATTCGCCAGTATCGGCTGCTGTGCCGAACCGAGTGGATGGCATTGAAGCGAGCCGCCAGGCTGTCCAGCAGGGACTCCATCACGCGCCCGCAGTACGCGGCGGCCGTTTCGATCGCTTGCGGATCGCTCCAGGGATTCGGCAGAACGGAGTACCGGAGCCTCTCCCACTCCGCCCGGCGGTCGTAGCGGAGACACCAGTCGCCTAACAGAACCAGGTCGCCGGAAGTGTCCCAAAACTCGGTGAGTCCCGTCGTCGCCAGAAACATCCGGACCCTATGCCCAGCGGTCCCGGAGGATGAGGAACGCCTCCGCCGCGGGGAATCCGCTCTCGCAGCCGCGTCTCTTGGCGAGGATGGTCACCGCCTCCTCCGAGCGCGGATGCGGGAACTGCCGGACCTCGGTCTGGTAGCACCGCAGCGCGGCCAGCTTCTTTTCGAGATAGGGCGCCACGTTCACATAGCAATTCGGGAGAAACGCCGTCTCCGGCGCCGGAGGCGCCTGATCGGTCGAGGAAAGGGTCTCGTAGCACGCCACTGTTCGCACGCCCGGGTTGGCGGCCGGCCGCAATGCCACCATCGCTGCTGCGAACACGGCGCGGTGGTCCTGATGATTGTCACCGCGATGATTCAGGTAGACCACCTCCGGTTGAATGGCGCGCAGGTAGTTCTCCAGGGGAACCAGGACCTGCTGCACGCAAGCGTCCAGCCGCTCGTCGGGAAGGCCGAGAAACTCGGCGTGCTGGTATCCCAGGACGCGCCGAGCCTGCTGGGCGCACTGCATCTCGAAGCGGTGTCTCTGTTCGTCATACTGGTGGTCATACACGCGGTTGGCGATAAAGCAGACATACACTTCGTCGCCTTCGCTCACCCGCCGGGCGATCGTCCCTCCCAGGACCTCATCGTCCATGTGAGGCGCGACCACCATTACCCGCATCTGGCGTCCCCTTCGCAACGGCGGGCGACGGCGCGTTTTCGGGCCAAAAAGGAGATGGAGGCGAGGCCGCCGACCCCAAAAGCCAACGCCCACCGGATTTGAGCGAGCGCCGGGAGTTTTTTTTGAAGGAAACGCGAGCGCGGCAGCGGTGGCGGCTCCATTCTCTCGACCCCGCCGTCCTGCGCCGAAGGGATGCGGAGACTGTAAAACGACGGAAAGGATGACACATACTCCAGGCCGTTTTCCTTCATCCACTCCAGCCAATCGGCGATGGTGGCGGTGACGTGCGGGGCGACAAAGTTATCCCAGGCGATCTGGTCGACCGTGCGATGTCCGAAGCGGGCCGCGCGTTCGACATGCCGGCGCCAGACCCGCTTCGACCAGGCGGCCGTCCGCGCCGGGTCCCCCCGGGCAAGCCACCGCGCGATGGCGCGCTTGAAGCCTCGCAGGGCGAAGCCGTAACGGTTGATGTGAGAGGCGTACAAATCGCCTCCGGGTCTCACCAGCTTCGCCAGCTCCCCATAGGCGGCTCGCGGATCCCCTACGTGGGCCAGTACGCCGAGGCACATCACGATGTCGAAGGGTCCCTCCACCGGAGGAGCGAGCACACTGCCTACTGTGAAGCGGCACCGGCCGGCCAGCCCCGACCGGGTCGACATTTCGATAGCGTGCTCGACCGAGACGGGGTTGAGATCGAAGGCCCATACCTCGGCGCCCCAACTGGCCGCCAGTTGCGCCAACTCGCCTGTGCCGCACCCCGCATCCAGAACCCGGCGGCCTGCAAAATCTTCGGGAGACAGGCCCAGGTTCGCCAGGATCGTCTCCTCACGCCGCCGCAGCCCCTGAAACTCCGGATCCACCGCCGAGTATTCGCGACACGTCGGATTCACCCGCGAAAAGACGGCCATGGTCTGCTCTTCCACCGTGGCGGCGTCTTCGGAACGCATTAGGAGGCCCCCTTTTTCTCGATCCAGCACTCCCCGAGGACGAGCGCGTCCAGATCCGATCGCTCGAGCACGTCGCCCGCATCCGACGCCGTCTGGATGATGGGCTCGCCGTGGATATTGAACGAGGTGTTCAGAATTCCACCGACCCCCGTCAGGCGCTCGAACGCGCGGATGAGATCGTGGTACGGTGGGTTGGTCTCGCGGCTGACGATCTGTGGCCGGCAGGTCAGATCAGCCTGGTGAAGGGCGGCCCGCAGGTCGCGGTGGGCGAGCGGGGTAGTGTCAAACGCAATCGTCATGTAAGGCGCCCGCAGGGCTTTTGGATTCACCAGGTAGTCGCTGGCGCGTTCATCCAAGATCGACGGGGCAAACGGCATCCAGAAATCCCGGCTCTTCACTTTCTCGTTGATCTTCCGGACCACATCTGCGTTCCTGGGATCGGCGAGAATGGAACGATTGCCGAGCGCCCGCGCCCCGAATTCGCTTCGTCCGGCGCAGCGCCCCACGATTTTTCCGGAGGCGATCGCGCGGGCGATGTGGGCCGGGTCGGCCCGCTCGCGGATCACATACCGGCCATCCTCTGCCAACCGCTCGATCACTCGTTGCGCTTCGCTGCTATCCAGATCCGGCCCCAGGTAGGAATTCCGGAGAGGGTGAAGGGTCTCGCGGGGATCGGCGCCCTTTGCCGCGCAGTGATCGTGCATCACGACATACGCGGCGCCCATGGCCAGGGACTCGTCCCCTGCCGAGGGGCAGACGAAGATCTGGTCCAGTTCCTCGAGCCTGGCGATCTCCATCATCGCCTTCACGTTCATGGCGATGCCGCCGCCAAAGCAGAGCCGGCGGGCGCCCGTTGCGGCCAGGCCGTTTCGGACCCACTCGACCAGCGTCTCTTCGGTGTACCGCTGCAGCGCCCCGGCGATGCTGTCGAAGCGGTATCCTTCCAGGCGATCGCGAAAATATTGGTAGAGGTCGGGAGGGGTGACCCGATACCGGAACCTCATGCCGTCCACGAACATCGTCTCGCGGAACACCTGGAGCGGACCCTCGAAGTGCTGGGGCTTGGCATAGGCCGCCAGGCCCATCACCTTGTACTCATGCTCGTCCGGTTTCATCCCCAGCAGCAGCGTGATGGATCGGTACAGGCGGGCCAGGTGGAAGTTGTTCGAACAGCTCAGCAGGCGGATCGCGCCGTCCTGGGCCAGGCTGACCGAGGCGTTCCTGTCGTCGCCCCACGCGTCCGCCGTCAGGATCAGCACGGGGTCTTTCCGGACCGGGCTTCCATAATAGGAGTAATAGGCGTGAGAGCGGTGATGGTGGGGGAATACGATCTTGCTCGGATCGACCCCGATATGACCGCAGACCACGTCTCGCCGGAACGACTGGAAAAAGGCATTCGCCTCCGCTTCGGCGCACTTGCCGTTCCGAAGGAATCTGACGACCGGGTCCCATTTGCCCGGGTACTGCTCCAGATCCACTTTGTCGGAGAAAACCTCCAGGTACTGCACTGGTTTGTTTTCGTAGATCCGGGGATACCAGAACTCCCGCTCTTCCCGGATCCGGTCCTGAACCGAGTACCGCGATGCCTTGTGGCAGAGGGCGTACCTCGGATCGAACCGCTCCCCGGCGAGAGCCACGCAGTCAAGCTGCGATGGAGCGAGGCCGCTCTCCTGGAGCACGTACTCCACCGCCCGTTTGGGGTACGAATCTTCATTCTTCCTGCGCGAGAACCGCTCCTCGCTGACGCAGGCCACCACCTGACCGTCCACCATCACCGCTGCGGTCGAACACATTTCCCAGATAATCGAAAGGATGTTCATTGCTAAATGGCAGTCGCTTGGAAGGCCAACAGCAGCTTGGCGTTCTGTCCGGACCCCGGCGAAAAGCGCGTCGGCCGGGCAAAAAGCAGGAAGAACAGGGCCAGGCCGGGAAGCCACGCGTAAACCCACACCGCCTTGACGACGCTCTTGAGACGCCAACGCTCGAGAACGCGGCTCGAGCGAATCAGCGCCTTCAACCAGGGCCGGGTCTGGAGATCGTAGACGCGCCACGCTGCCGGCGTCACGTGGGTCCAGGCCTGGTCCAGCCGGAAGCCGCTTCCTTCGAGCAACTCTTTCCACTCCTCCGGAGAACGGCTAAAGCTCCGGATCTCCTCATAGCGGCCCGCGTCCAGTGTCCGGAAATATCCGGAGAGCCGGCGCCACCCCCGCCGAGCGAAGAATTGGTGCAGGGGATGGCACACGAAACAGCCGGCTATGGTCCGGTTCATCGCCGTCATCAGCAGGGCGCCGCCCGGACGAATCACGCGCCGGATCTCCCGCAGCGCCCGCTCGTAGTTCAAAGTCTTGCCGTTCTCCATCAGCCCGTGCGGGAAGTAAAGAAACACGGTACGAAACGTCTGGGGCGCGAACGGAAGCGGCTCGGGGGCCGCGACCACGAGCGATCGGTATAAATTCGTTTCCTTGCTCTTCAACAGATGAGACCGCTTCAGATCGACCCCCGCCTGGTAGGTTCGGGATGCCGGGCGGCGGATGGTGAGCCCACGGCCGGGGTGATAGCGGCGGATGGTGAGCCCACGGCCGGGGTGATAGATGTCGAAGATGTCACCGCGCGCGCCCGGATCCGACTGCGCATAGCGGTCGTCGGCTGCGCGGAATTCCCCGTCGTGCGCGATAAACGAGAACATCCCGTCGCCGCCGCCGATTTCCAAGACCGGCTCGTCCCACGGAAACTGCCCCAGCGCCCACGCGTTGGCGGCATCGTGGACGGCATCGAAGGGCTTGAGCCAGTACACTTGCAGATATCGCCTCAGAAGGCTGAGGACCGATGGAGAAGAATTTGCTCTGCCAGCCAAAGGTCGAACTCCTCATCCACCTCCACGCCTTCTTCCCGCGTGGTCTCGAAAACCGCCAGCCGCTCGCCCAGGAACCGGCCGGCGCGAACCAGATCCGCCCGCACGACATACACGTTTCCGTTGTCCACCAGGCGCGGCCGAATCTCCTGCCGTCTTGGCATGTCTTGGCCATACTCATAGGTGTAGTCCTTGTGGACCGTTCCCAGCGAGTCCGCGCCTGCGGCGAGAAACTTGTCGATACAGGCGTCGATCAGCCCCGGGCGGCGAATCGGCGAGGTGGGGGCGAGGGCGACCACCACCTCCGCCGGTATCTGCTCGAGCGCATGTTGGAGAACGCAGACGGTGCTCGCTTCATCGCC
>JACQDI010000970.1 GCA_016201195.1 Acidobacteriota bacterium
ACCTCGCGGGCCATGGTGAAATGCGTGTCGGCGATCAGGGAAGTGGTGGCGATGTAAGTGTGGCCGACGGTGGCGTTTTTGGTGGGCGCGGTGAGGCCCCGGCGGGTGGAGTGGATGTTGTTGGGGACCATGGGGGTGACCAGGGCAAAGTCCTGCTGGAAGTATCTCCCCAGAAAACTGTGCTTGGTGTTCAAACGGTAGTCGCCGCGCAGCACGTAGTCATTGGTATCTTCCTGGGAGAACAGACTGTAGCGGGTGAAGCCATCGGGGTCGGGCAGCGGCGAAAACCCCAGCAGGGATTGGGCCGCCGGCGACTGACGGCTTTTCGGGATGATGTTGTTGGGGAACGGCTGGCCGTTGGTCGGGTCCTTGATGGCGATCGGCGGGTTCCTCTGGAGCAGCGAGGAGAAATCGCCGTTGCGGAAGGGCGCCGGCATGGTCAGCGTCTGGCCGCCTCCCTGGATCTGCCGCAGCCAGGTCCGCTGGTAGCCGCCAAACAGGAAGAGCTTGTCCTTGACGACCGGTCCGCCGAGGGTGAAGCCGCCCTGGTTGCGCTTCAACCCGTCCGGCAAACGGGAGAAGAAGCCGTTGGCGTTGAGGTTTGTGTTGCGGATGAACCAGAACACGTCGCCGTGGTACTCGTTGGTGCCGCTCTTGGTCACGATGTTGACCGCGCCGCCGGAACTCTTGCCGATCTCCAGGCCCGCGTTGCTGGTCTGGACGCTGAACTCCTGCACCGCATCGGGGAACGGAAACGCCAGGTTGGTGTTGAACAAGTTGTCCTGGTTGTCGCCGCCGTCCAGGGTGTATTTGAGATTGTTCTGGCGGGAGCCGTTGACGGAGAACTGCTTGGCGCCGCGGGCCGAGTAGGCGCCCAGGCCGGCGTCCCCGTCGGGGCCGCCCTGGGGCTGCACGCCGGGCACCGTCAACGTCAGGTCTGCCAGGTTCCGCCCATTCAGAGGAAGATCCATGACCCGTTTCATGTCCACAACCGTCTTGACCGTGGCGTTGCTGGTTTCGACCGTCGCGCCCGAGGACTCCACGGTGACCGACGTGGAGATCTCGCCGACCTCGAGCTTCACGTCGATCTTGACGTTGTCGTTGACCTGGAGCGAGACCCCGGTGGCTTCGTATTTCTTGAAGCCGGGCTGCTCAACCGAGATCCGGTATTCGCCGACCGGGAGCAGCGGGAACAGATACTCGCCGGCCGGGTTGGAAACAGCCGTCCGGACCTGGTTGGTCGCCACGTGGGTCAGTGTGACCTTAGCTCCGGGAATGACCGCCCCTTGCGAATCGACAACGCTGCCGTAGATGCCGGCCGTGCCGCGCTGTTGAGCCCAGGCAGAAACGGCGATGCACAGAATCGCCAAGAGACAGGAAAACAACCCGCGAAGCTCGTCGCGCATCATACACCCCCTATTGGTTTACTTGAAAAGGTATCATTGTCCCGGACGAGGGTCAAGGGCTATTCCACTTCACTTCTATTCCACTTCGGCGAGGGTTTCCCCGCCGGTGACGGCGGCGCCTTCGGAGACACGCAGGGCGACCACGCGGCCGGCCTTGGGGGAGCGGATTTCGTTCTGCATCTTCATGGCCTCAATCACCACTAGGCCCTGGCCGGCCGAGACCTCGGCGCCCTCGGCAACCAGCACGCGAACCACCTTGCCGGGCATGGGGGAAGCCACTTTTTGGCGGCCAGCGGCCTGGAGCGCACCGCGAGCGCGGGCCAGACGGCGCGGGTCGCGCACCTGCACCGCGTAGCGGCGGCCATTCACTGCGGCGTAGTAACAGTCCTCGCCAGGCTCGATTTTCACCTCGTAGCTGCGCTCCCCGATGAGGATGGAATAGACGCCCGGCTCAACCTCGCGCGCGTCGGCCGGCGTGGCTTCGTCGAGGTCCAGGGTCCGGGGACGGCCGTCGATGACGATCTCGAGTTTCATCGCAGCAGGCTGCTCCGGCCCTCGGATCTCCAGCGGGATCGCGCCGGAGGGGCTGCCCCGTTGGCCGGTCGTGATCGCAGCGCATATAACGCGGCGGCCAGGGCGGCGGCGTGTTCTTGTTCAGGATCCCCATCCGCTGCCGCCGCCTGCCGCGACATCCAACGGTCGATGAAACCGGTGTCCAGGCGGCCTTCGCGAAACTCGGCGCTTACGAGGATGCTCCGGAAAAAGCTGAGATTCGTCTTGATGCCGGTAATGTGGTACTCGCCGAGCGCGCGCTCGAGCCGGGCAATGGCTTCCGGCCGCGTGGGCGCCCACACGGCCAGTTTGGCAATGAGCGGATCGTATTCGAGGGGCACGGTCCAGCCGGGGTAGGCGCCCGAATCCACGCGCACGCCTGGACCGGCCGGCCGGTCCAGGGTCAGGATCTTGCCCGGCGAGGGGAAGAAGTTGTTGTCGGGATCCTCGGCGTAGACGCGGCACTCGATGGCCGCGCCGCGCCAGTCGATCTGGTCCTGAGTGAGCGAAAGCGGCTCGCCGGCGGCGATTCGGATCTGCTCTTTCACCAGGTCCACGCCAGTCACCAGCTCCGTAACCGGGTGCTCAACCTGGAGTCGCGTATTCATTTCCAGGAAGTAGAACCGCCGGTCCCGGTCGACCAGGAATTCGACGGTGCCGGCGTTGTAGTAGCCGGCGGCGCGTGCCACGCGCACGGCGGTCTCGCCCATTTCGCGGCGCATTTCCGGGTGCGCGGCCACCAGCGGCGAAGGGCACTCCTCAACAACCTTCTGGTGGCGGCGCTGCAAGGAACACTCGCGTTCGCCGAGATGGATGACGCGGCCGTGGCGATCGCCCAGCACCTGGATCTCGACGTGCCGGGGCGTCACGAGATATTTCTCGATGTACAGGCTGGGGTCGCCGAAGGCGCGTTCGGCCTCGCTGGCGGCTTCGCGCAAGGCCGCCAGCAGATCCGCCTCGCGCTCGACGACGCGCATGCCCTTGCCCCCACCGCCGGCGGCCGCCTTGACCAGCACGGGATAGCCGATACGGCCGGCCTCGCCTCGCGCTTCGTCTGCGCCCGCGACCGCACCGTCGGCGCCGGGGACCACCGGAACGCCCGCGGCGATCATGGCTCGCCGCGCTGCGGTCTTCGATCCCATCAACACCATGGATGCAGCGCTCGGCCCGATGAAGGCGAGCCGCGCCTCCTCGCAGGCCCGGGCCAGCTCCGCGTTTTCGCTCAGGAACCCGTAGCCTGGATGAATCGCTTCGGCGCCGCTCGTACGCGCGGCGTCGAGGATCCGCTCGATCGACAGGTAGCTTTGGAAAGCAGGCGCCGGCCCGATCGCCACCGCCTCATCGGCCATGCGCACGTGCAGCGCCGTACGGTCGACCTCGGAATACACGGCCACCGAGGGAATGTCCATCTCCCGGCAGGCGCGGATGACCCGCACGGCGATCTCGCCGCGGTTCGCGATCAGGATTTTTCGGAATGGCATTGCGCGCAGGGACAGATGCCCCGCAGGTGCTCAAACGAGTAAATGCCGGTCGTGTGACCGTCGTTCCACAGGAACCGCAGTGCGTACCGGCCCACTGGCTCGACCCCGTCCATTTTCAAAACCTTCTTATACATCTGAAACGGCGCCGGCGGCGCGGCCGGCGCGCCGGTCCCGTGCGCGTTCGTGCAGGTCGCGCAAGGACAGTGGTCGCGCAAATATTGCAGCGTGTATTCGCTGTGGTGCCCGTCCTTCCAGACAATCTGTACGCCGGAGCAAAGGGAGACCTCGATGTTCTTCGGATCCGTGGACCACATTTTATGCCACAGAGGCACAGAGACACAGAGAAGATGAATTCCAGATCTCTGTGCCTCTGTGTCTCTGTGGCATTCTGCCTTTATAGCTTATGGACCCTCTCCACGTCCCGCACTCCCGGGATGCGCCGCATGGCGCCTACGATGCGCTCCAGTTGTTTCATGTTCTGGACTTCGAGCGTCATTTCGATCATGGCCGAGCGCGCGGTGTCGGTGGAGGCTTCGACGCTGGTGATGTTGGTGTTATCGTTGGAGAGGATGCTGGTCACGTCGTTGAGCAAGCCGGGGCGGTCGTCGGTGTGGAGGGTAAGCCGGACCGGGTAGGTGGCCTCCTCGCTCTTGGCCCACTCGACCTCGATACGGCGCTCGGCTTCGTACATCAGGTTTTCCACGTTGGGGCAGGTTTTGGAGTGGACGGCCACCCCCTTGCCGCGCGTCACGTAGCCGACAATCGGCTCGCCCTTGATGGGGTTGCAGCAGCCGGCGCGGTAGACGAGCAGGTCGTCCACACCTTTCACGCTTAACACCTCGTCGCCGGAAACCGGGTGCGGGCGCGAGGGCCCCTTGGGCAGCTCTACGACCTCTCCGGCTGCCGGCGCGAGCTTGCCCACTACCTGCCGCGCGGAGTACTTGCCGTAGCCGAGCGCGGCCATCAGGTCCTCCATCTTCCCGCAGCCGTAATCGTGGGCTACGCGCTCCATGGTCTCCGGCGGAACCTTGCTCAGGCTCAGCCCGGCCCGGCGCGCCTCCTTCTCCAGCAGCTTCGATCCGATCTCCAGCGCCTTCTCGCGCTGGTTGATGTTGATCCAGTGCTTGATCTTGTTGCGGGCGCGGGAGGTCTTTACCACCGACAGCCAGTCGCGGCTGGGCGTGTGGCCGGCCTGGGTGAGGATCTCCACAATGTCCCCGTTGCGCAGCTTGGATTTCAGGGGGACGATGCGGCCGTTCACCTTGGCGCCGACGCAGGTGTGTCCCACCTCGGTATGGATGGCGTAAGCGAAATCGATGGGAGAAGCGTCGCGGGGGAGGATGATGACCTTGCCTTGCGGGGTGAAGGTGTAGGCCTCTTCGGGATACAGGTCGATCTTCAGAGTCGACAGGAAGTCGCTGGGGTCCTGTATGTCCCGCTGCCACTCGACCAGTTGACGCAGCCAGGCCATGCGCTGCTCGTCCATCATGGGGCCCTTGTGGCCCTCTTTGTATTTCCAGTGGGCGGCGATGCCCTCTTCGGCCAGGCGGTGCATCTCCTCGGTCCGGATCTGCACTTCGAACGGCTGGCCGCTGTGGCTGATCACCGAGGTGTGCAGCGACTGGTAGAGGTTGGGCCGGGGCATGGCGATGAAGTCTTTGATGCGGCCCGGCACCGGCCGCCAGTGGTTGTGGATCACCCCCAGTGCGGCGTAGCAGTTCTTCACCGAGTCGGTGATGATGCGCAGAGCGAGCAGGTCGTAGACCTCGTCAACCGTGCAGTGCTGGCGCTTCAGCTTCTGATAGATGGAATAGCGGCGCTTGATGCGGCCCTCCACTTGCGCCGGCACCTCGGCCTCGCGCAGCTTGGCGGCGACCTCCTTCTTGATCTCTTCTAGGAACTCTTCATTGGCATGGCGCTTGGATTCGAGCTGGAGGCTGAGGTCGGCGAAGGCGGGGGGATCGAGGTAGGCGAAGGCCAGGTCTTCCAGCTCGCCGCGAATCTTGCCCATCCCCAGGCGCAGGGCGATCGGCGCGTAAATCTCCAGGGTCTCCCGGGAGATTCGCTCCCGCTTCTCCGGCGGCAGATGCTCGAGGGTGCGTATGTTGTGCAGCCGGTCGGCCAGCTTGACCACGATCACCCGAATGTCGGTGACCATGGCGAGGAGCATCTTGCGGAAGCTTTCCGCCTGCCGGGCTTCGGGAGAGTAAAAGTCGAGCTTGCTCAGCTTGGTGACGCCATCCACGCAGTGGGCGACTTCCTTGCCGAACTCCTTTTCCACCTCGGCGACGGTGGCCGTGGTGTCCTCTACCACGTCGTGGAGCAGGCCGGTGGCCAGGCTGACCACGTCCATGCGCATGTCGGCCAGGGTGTGAGCGACTTCCAGAGGATGGACCATGAACGGCTCGCCGGACTTGCGCTTTTGCAGGCGGTGCCGTTCGGCGGCGAAGTCGAAAGCGCGGCGCAGCAGGCCCAGGTCTTCCTTGGGGCGTGTCTGCCGCACCTTTCCCTCCAGGTCGCGAAACCGCTCCAGCACTACCGACGGGTTGTCGGATGTGGACGGGTCGGCGATGGCAGGCTCGGGAGGCATGTCACCCAAAAAAAATGCTGTAGGGCAAGCCAGAGACTTACCCTACAGCCCGTATTATAGCTCGCTTGTCGTTAGCTGGTTTTGGGCGCCGCGGGACCTTCGGCCTTCTTCTTCTTCAAGTCGAGGGTCTTCTGCATCCACTGGTCGGCCTGAGCGGTGATTCTCTTGCTCTCCTCGACCGTATCGACGATGTCGGCCTGCTGGCGGTATAACAGGCTCAGGTAGCCCATGGCGTCCTCGTAGTTGGGATCGATGGCCAGGGCCTTCTGCAGCATCTCGATGCCTTCCTTGATCACTGGCTCGCTCTTCTCGCGCAGCGCTTCCCGGGCTTTCTTGTCCTTGATGGGGCCGGGCTCCTCGGGCCGCATGCCGATCTTGGCGCGCACCTCGGTGTTGGGCTGGAAGGCGCGCGTCCAGTCGATCACGGCGATGTTGTAGTAGGCTTCCTTCTTCTGACTGTTCACCTTGATCAGCTTCACGTACCAGTCCTTCGCTTCGTCGAACTTCTTCTGGTTGAAGGTCAGCGAACCGAGGCTCTCGATAGCCAGGCTGTTGTTCTGGTCCCGGTCGAGGACTTCCATGAAGCCCTTCATGGCCGCCTCGGCGTTGCGCTTGTTCTCCTCCGACTCCGCGCCGGGCACGTACTGGCTCATGTAGGCGCTGGCCAGGTAGAGCCGGGCGTTGAGGAAGTTGGGGTCCAACTGGATGGCCCGCTTGAAGCACTCGACGGCCTGCGGGTAGTTGGCATTCTTGAACGCGTTGACGCCTTTGTTGAGCTGGTCGCGGGCGCGCAGCGACTGAATCGCATTGGTGCAGCCGGTAGTCCCGACGAAGAGGAACAGGACAACTGCAGCGGTCAGGGTTAAGTTGTAACGCTTCATCTCCACTCCCTCGTTATTGGCCCGCTTCAATCTTAGCGGTGATCAAGCCGATTTTATCAATTCCGGCGCCCTTGGCAATATCGATCACCTCGGCGACATCGACAAAATTGAGGCTGGAGTCGCCCTTGACGAAAACCACCCGCTCGGCGCGCGTCTTGAAGATCTCCTCGAGCCGCTGTCCCAGCAGGCGCTTGTCCACCGGGTCCTGGTTGACGGAAATCTGGTTGCCGGGGCTGACCAAAATCACCACCGTGCGGATATTCTCCTGCACGACCTGCTGGTTGGGATTGGGCTGCGGTACCAGCGCTTCCAGGCCCTTGGGCTTGCTGGGGGCAACGATCATGAAGATGATCAGCAGCACCAGCAGCACATCGATGAGGGGCGTCATGTTGATGTCGGAACGGGGGCCGCTGCCGGGCCCTGCCACTGCCATTGCCATATCGATTCTCCTTTGGTTAGGGCTCTCCCCTTGGTTACGGCGCGGTGCCGGGTGCGGCCGCGCCTTTCTCCTCGATCTTCTCGGTTAACAGCCCGATCTGGTCCACGCCCGCGGTGCGGATGTTGTCCACCACCTCCACTACCAGCCCGTACTTGGCGCGGGAGTCGCTGTTGACATACACGGTGCGGTCCAGCCGGTTGCTGACCAGGTCCTTGATCTTAGGACCCAGGTCGGCGGGCTGCTGCTGGACCTTGCCCAGATAGACCCTGCCGTCGCGGGTAATAGCCACGATGACCGCGTCATCCTTGTCGGCCGGGGCCATGGTCGAGGGGTGCCGGGACTTGACCCGCTCGACGCTAATGCCCTTGGTCAGCATGGGAGTGATAACGATGAAGATGATTAACAGCACCAACATGACGTCGACCATCGGCGTGACGTTGATGTCCGCGATGGTGCCGCCCCTGGCTTTGCCTACCATGGCCATAACAAAACTCCTTTAGAAGTCGGTCCAGCCTTGCGGCCCGCGCGGGGAGACGGTCGCCCCCCTCCGCCGCGTGTCACGATTCGCCAGGCTCGAAGTCCTTACTTGCGTCCGCGCCCTTGGGATCGCTTGATGAAGTAGTCGATCAGCTCCGAGCTGGAGTTATCCATCTCGACGTTGAAGGACTCGACCCGCGTGGTGAAGGCGTTGAACATCCACACCGCGGGGACGGCCACAAACAGGCCGATGGCGGTGGTCACCAAGGCCTCGGAAATACCGCTGGCCACGGCGCCCAGACCGGCCGACTTCTCGCTGGCGATGCCCTTGAACGCGTTGATGATGCCGACCACGGTGCCGAACAGGCCGACGAAGGGGGCCGTCGAGCCGATAGTGGCCAGGCCGCCCAAACCGCGCTTCAGTTCGGCCTGCACGATGGCTTCGGCGCGCTCCAGCGCCCGCTTCGATGCCTCGATGTCCTCTCCGGGAATGTCCGCGCCGGCCTCGTGGGCTTTAAATTCCTGCAACCCGGCCGTAACTACTTTGGCCAAGTGGCTCTTTTTGTGACGCTCGGCAATCTTGACCGCTTCGTCCAGCTTGCCTTCGCGCAGGGCGCCGGCTACTGCCGGGGCAAACGCCCTCGACTGCTTCCGCGCCGCCGAAAACGCCAGCCAGCGGTCAATCATCACGCCGATGGACCACGCCGACATGATGAACAGCACGATGCAGACGGTTCGCGCGGCCCAGGCCATCTGGTTCCACAGCGAAACCGGGTCCCAACCAATCGCTTGGGCTTCCTGCAGCAGCAGCATGCCCCAATTCGAAGCTAAAGCAAACATGAGATTCTAACCCTCCTATGCGAATCGTGTTTTTGTAAAAGTTAGCCACCCGCCATCAGCCATCAGCTTTCAGCAACCTGACCGGCTGCCGGCCAGTCGCTGAGGGCTGACGGCTGACAGCTTTCTTACTGGCTCAACGTAAAGTTCACGTCGATCTGCGTAATTACCTCCACCGGCTCGCCGTTGAGCAGAGTCGGCTTGTAACGCCACTGCTTGACTGCTTCGAGCGCCGCCGGAATCAGCAGCGGGTGGCCGCTGGCTACGGCCAACTGCTCGATGGTCCCGTCCTTGCTGATGACGGCGTTCAGCTTGACCACCCCGGAAATGCGCGCCTGCTTGGCCAGGGGCGGGTAGACGGGCTTGGGCGCGTTGATCAGGTTGGCCTTCTGCACGTTGCCGCCGACCCGGATGCGCTGGGGCGCCGCCGCCTTGGGTGCTTCCACCTTGGGCGGAGGAGGCGGGAGATATACCGGGGCGCTGGAGATGATGCCGCCGATGACGCCGCCCACCGCGCCGCCCGGGACGCCACCCGGCACGCCGCCCACCACCCCGGCGATCGCCGTGGGCGGGGTTTCACTTTCCTCGATGATCTGCACCTTTTTCGGGATCGCCTTGGGCTGCATCAGCTTGCCGGCGTCAAACTCGCGCGGCACAATCTTCTGCACCTTCACCACCGGCGGCGGGGGGGCCGGGGGCGGCGGCGGGGGCGGCGCCACCAGGTACGACATCAACTGGTACGCCGGCAAGGTGTTGGTGTAAATCAAGGGGATCAGAACCATAATCGCGATCGCCACGCACTCCACCAGGAACGACATCACGACCGTGTATTTGGTCTTCGTCTTGGTCCCTTGCAGGTCGAGCAAACTTTGTTCAAACATTCTGGTTTCCCTCCTATCTTCCGGCCACCTTCCGCCGGGTGGCCGTCTTGTCCACCAGGACCGGACCTCTGGCCGCTCTCCGCTTCTCGGCCAGCCCTTGCCACCAGATCAGGATCGGGCTGGCCACAAACACCGAAGAATAGGTTCCGACGATGATACCAACCACCAGCGCAAAAGAAAACCCGCTCAGTACTTCCCCGCCAAACAAGAACAGCGACACCACGGTCAGAAATGTCAGGCCGGAGGTCAGGATGGTCCGGCTCAGCGTCTGGTTGATGCTGATGTTGATCAATGGCTCGAGCTGGGTGCGCCGCATCAGCTTTAAGTTTTCGCGAATCCGGTCAAAAATCACGATAGTATCGTTCATCGAGTAGCCGACCAAAGTCAACAGGGCGGCGATGACGGTCAGCGAGATCTCCTTGTTGAACAAGGAGAACAGGCCGACCGTGATGATCACATCGTGAAAGACGGCGACCACGGCCGCCACGCCATAAATCCACTCAAAGCGGAACCAGATATAGACCAGCATGCCGCCCAGGGCCAGCAGCGTGGCCTTGATGGCCTGCCACTGGAGGTCTTTACCGACCTTGGGGCCTACCAACTCCCCGCCCCGGACCGTAAACGGCCCCAAATAGGTCTCTCGCTTGAGCGCGGATATGATATCAGGATTCACGCCGGGAAGGGAGGCCAATTCGTCAAAATTTTTGATCAGGCCCGACCGCGGCGGGGTATTCCGGAAGTTGACGATGTCCTGGGCCAGCTTTTCGAGCAAGCCAGGTACCGCGGCCGACATGGACCCCCGCAGCCGGTCGGCCAAGGAGGCCGCCCCGGCGTTGTTAAGGTCCAGCTTGCTGGGGTCCGACCCGAGGGCCGCCTGCAAGGCCTGGATAATGGCGTCGCGGCGGGTGTTCAGGGCCTTCTCCTCAGCGATGTCCAGGCCGATCAGCACCTGGTTGGTTTCCGGCCTGTCGTAGGGTTGGAGCGTACTGCCGGTCAAACCCTTCTGGTCGAGCGCCACCCGGATCTTGTCCAGCGGCGGGGTCTGCATCGTCTTGACCAGGACCAAGGTGCCGCCTCGGAAGTCGATCCCGTAGCGCGGCCCCCCCTTGGCAATCATGCTGATGATCCCGGCGGCCGATAAGAGCACCGATAGCCCAATGAAAATCAGTTTCTTGCCGAGGAAATCAAAGTTCGTATTGACCAGCAGTTGCATGCGGACACACTTTACGCCGCTGTCAGAACCCTAGACACCGGCTGCTCGGAAAAGTTCCCGTATTGCCAGAGGACTGGCTTCAAATGCTCAACTCCGTGACCTGCTGCCGCCGGGAGAGCACGTAGTCGAAGATCACCCGGCTGACAAACACGGCCGTAAATACGTTGGCTACCAGACCAATCGAGAGCGTCACGGCAAAGCCGCGGACCGGTCCCGTCCCGAACAGGAACAGGAAGGCGGACGAAACGATGGTCGTGACGTGGGTATCGATGATCGTCAAAAAGGCCTTGCTAAAGCCGGCGTCGACGGCCGCCACCACGCTCTTACCTCCCCGTAGCTCCTCGCGAATGCGCTCGAAAATCAGGACGTTACTGTCTACCGCCATGCCGATGGTCAGGATGACCCCGGCGATGCCCGGGAGGGTCAGGGTGGCCTCGAAGTAGCCAAGCATGGCCATGAGGATGACGACATTGAGGATCAGGGCCAGCACCGCGTTGACCCCACTGAACTTATAGTAAACCAGCATGAAGATCACCACCGCCACCAGGCCGGCGATGCCGCTGATGATCCCCTGGCGGATGGAATCGGCGCCCAGGGAGGGGCCGACGGTGCGTTCCTCGAGCACCAGGATTCCGGCCGGGAGCGAGCCGGAACGCAGGATCAGGGCCAGGTCGCTGGCTTCCTGCTGATTCCTCATCCCAGTAATCGTGCCATGATCCTCGATGCGGCCATTGATCACCGGGGCGATGCGGATGCGGCGGTCCAGCACCACCGCCAGCCGGTTATTAATGTTGGCTTCCGTGTAGCGGGCGAATCGCTGGCCGGCTTCCACCGACAGGCTGAATTCGGTTTCCCACGACCGGTTCTGATTGTTCTGGACTTCACGGGCGTTGCGCAGATCGCGGCCGGTGATGACCGGGGTCCGCGTAACCAGGTACCAGGTCTCCTGGCCCGGGGCGGTCTCCCCCCGGTCGACGGACTTGAGGACCTCCGTGTTTTCCGGCAGAACCCCGCCGTGCGCGGCCAGCGCCGCGTCCACTGAGGGGTATGGCCCGCCCTTAACTTCCGTGTATTCGAGCAGG
>JACQDI010000132.1 GCA_016201195.1 Acidobacteriota bacterium
AGCGTGGCGGCACAAAGCCCCTCAGCGCAAGCCGGAAGGTCTGAAAATCGCCCGATCTGGCTCTCTGGGGCGCTGTTGACGCTGCTAAACAAACTTGTATTTCTGATCGTCTGGCTGGCCTTCCTGGCCGGAGTCCCTCTCTGGGTATTTACGAGTACTGGTCACCTTTCGGTCCGCAGCGACTTCCGCTTTATCTTTGCGTTTGCCCTGATCGCGACGGTGCTTGTGCTGTGGTTGACGGCGCGTCTTCAACGCGTCGGCTACTGTGGCCGGGAACTCATCGTTGCCAATTACTGGCGCCAGGCGCGGATCCCGTTCGACCAGGTGGAAGCGGCGGAGCCCGTCTGGTGGTACCGAGGCAGGATGGTGCGGATCCGGTTTCGCTTCCGGACGCCGTTCGGGTACACCGTGTACTACCTGCCCAAATGGGGACCGATCCGATGCCTCTTCGCGCGGCCGGATCGGGAGTTGAGGGAGATTCTCTCCGGCGGCGGTGTACGGCAGTAGCTGCATTGGGCGGCCGCAGGTCCGCGCCTGAAGGGTGACGGCCACGGACGCGGCCGTGCTGGCGATGGTGGCCACGCTTCTGCTCGGCGTGGCGTTGCTCAGAACTACATCTCCCTCCCCGGGCGGCCCAGGTCGACCCGGTGGCGGCGCTGCGGGACGAGTAGCGGCTCAAGCAGCGAGGTGCGCAGCTTTCCGCAAGGCCTCCTCGTACCCGTAAACGAAATGCTCGATCAGCCAGTCAAAAAAGTGGTCGACGCGGTGCTCCAGTTCCTCCTCGGCGTAAACCTCAACCGAGCTTTGGCCGAATCCTTGACCCCGTACACAGTCGATCGTCTCTTCCTTCAGCAAGTGAATGCCGTGGATAGCCTCGTACAGGGGAACTGACTCCTGAAAGCGCAAGCGGCCCAGGAACTCGTAGCGCCGGCCGAGTTCCTTGGTTTCCGTCAGCCAGTGGCCGAGGTTCTTCAGGACGCCGCGGCCCCACTCCCGCAGTTCCGAGTCGGGCAGCGTGCGCAGATGGACCATCTCCGGGTCCTGCCGGATTTTGCGGAGAACTCTTTCGGTGATCGGTTCCCATCGGTCTTCTATCATTCGGATCAATTGGTTGGACAGCATCGGGCACCTCCCGGACTTGCTGTATCTCGCGGTAGCTCTCTAGGTCCATTATAGTGCTCTGCCGGCCGGAACGAAAGCACGCAATGATCGAGATCAGCGGCCGGGCCACGCGGCGGAGCCTTCCCTCCGCCAGCTTCTCCTTTCGCCTCGCCGGGCGAACGCTCAACAACGAGAAGGCGTTGTTCCCAACTTGGCGGCGGGCAGATGAATCGCCGCCAAGCAGCGCCGGCTGCAGTCCCGGTGCTCAAGCCATTGAGTGCAGCGCTTGAGGCGCAGGCTCGGCTGGCCAAACAAGCGCGAGATGGCCGCTCGCCCGGCGTCGAGCCGGATGACCGCCCGCTCGCCGGTTTCCGGGCAGGTGACGACAAGAGGGCCCCGGCACTCGCGGTACACTTCGACGACCAGCCAGAAAGCGGGATACAGGGCGACGGCGGCGATGAGGCCGGCGATGAGGTAAATTGCAATATCCATCGCATTCACCTCCGCCTTGTCTACTGCACTTTTGTCGCCACACCTGGTCCAGCCGGGGGTTTTACCCGGCTTTACCCTGCGGCGCTACTTGTAGGCGTGAAAGACGGCCCGCTTGATGCTTTTCGGCCCGAAAACGCTCATCCCTCGCCACAGCAGCAGCCGGGCGGGGGAGGGCCAGACCCGTTCCACACGGGTGAAGCCGGCGGAGCGCAACATCGCCTCAACCGCCGAGGGCGTGGGGCCGAACCAGTTCGAGTCGTCCTGGTTGAGCTCGGCGCCCGGATAAAACGCCAGGGCGCGGCCGGGCAGGTAGAGAAGGTCGATCACGGTTTCCATGATGAGCAGCTTTCTGGTCACCGACGCCACGCGCTCCAGCGCCAACATCGGGTGCTTCATGTGGTAGAAGACGCCCAGTAACAGGACGATGTCGAAAACGCCGACCGTTTCGGGCGAAAGGTCCAGCACGTCGATCTGGCGTTCTTCGACGCGTGAGCGGAGAACACGGCGGGCAAGATCGAAGCCGTCTTTCGATCCCCAGCTCTGGCGCTGCCAGGTGAACGAATCGGTGGCCAGCACGCGGCGGGCGCCGCGCCGCTCGGCCTCGAAAGAGTAGAAGCCGTCCCAGCAGCCGACGTCCAGGACGCTTTGGCCGGAGAGATCGGCGGGCATCCGGAGGCGCGCGAGCATCTGAGGCGTATCCCACAGGCCCGGCGTGACAATCCCCTGGCCCAGGTCGATGCGATGCGCCCAGCGGATCGCGGCCACTGCTTTTTCGAGCTCCGCGCGGTCCATTCAGCTCAATCCTAGCGCCGCGGCCGCCGACTGGAGCTTCTGCCAGGTGTCGTCCTCGATGGGAATACCTTCGCGCAGGCGCTGCTGCCTGGCCTCGTGCTCGACCTCGCCGGGAATGCGGATGCGGTCGAAACCCGGCGCCACCGGCGGGCTTTTCACGTAGCCAACAAACGCAGCCACTTCCCGCGAAAAGCGTTCCTCGGCGCCGAAGGCTCGCGGATCGATGGCTTCGAGGAACACGCCGTTGCCGCGCAGGGGCGGCGGATCGGCCCGGCTGCAACCGGCCCCGCCGAGGGCACCGGAGAGGATGTCGATCATGAACGCCAGTCCGAAACCCTTGTAGCCCGCAGCGCCGCCCAGCGGCGTCAGGCTTCCGGGTGGCGGCCCGTAAAGGTCGGCGGGGTCGGTCGAGGGACGCCCCGCGGCGTCGATGATCCAGCCCGCCGGGAGACTCTCGCCGCGCGCGCGCTTCACGCGCACCTTGCCCTCGGCGGTCACGCTGGTGGTCATGTCCAGCACGAGCGGAAACTCCGCTCCGCCGGGAACAGCGATGGCGATGGGGC
>JACQDI010000986.1 GCA_016201195.1 Acidobacteriota bacterium
CACCAACCGCAGCGTGGCCTTCGAGGCCGCCGTCCGCCAGAACGGCCGCGGGCTGTGGACCAAGCTCGAGTACACGGAAGCCTTCGGGCAGCATTGGCGTGCGACCGCGGGCTTCACCTGGATCCACGGCGACTCGGAGGATTTTCTGGGCCAGTACCACCGCAACTCGCACGCCATCTTGGCCCTGCGATACAGCTTTTGAGGGATTCTTAATTCTTTCAGGCGACCCCCGCCGCTTTCAACGCGGCCAGCACTTCCCGTGTGGCCGTGCTGCGGTTGAGCGTATAGAAGTGGATGCCGGGGGCGCCGCCCATGAGCAGGCCGATCGACTGGGCGGTCGCGTGGGCCACGCCGAGCTGGAGCACAGCTTTCGGGTCGTCGCGACGGCGATCGAGCTCCGCGGCCAGTTGAAACGGGATGGTCGCCCCGCAGCTCACCGTGAAGCGCTCGATCTGCGCGGCATTGGTGATGGGCATGATGCCGGGGATGATGGGCACGGTGATGCCGAACGCCCGCGCCCGCTGCACAAACTCGAAGTAGTGGCGGTTGTCGAAGAAAAGCTGGGTGATCACGAAATCCAGCCCCGCGTCGATCTTGCGCTTGAGATTTTGCAGATCCATGGCCGGGTTGCCGCACTCGGAGTGCTTCTCGGGATAGCACGCCCCGCCCAGGCAGAGCCGGTCCCCGTGCAGCTCGCGGATGAAGCGGACCAGCTCGTTGGCGTAGCGGAAGCCGCCATCCGCCGGCACGAAGGTGGTTTGCCCCTTGGGCGGGTCGCCGCGCAACGCGAGCACATTTTCCACGCCCGCGTCCACAATCCGTTCGAGCACGGCCCGCAGATCGTCCTGGGTCGAGCCGGCGCAGGTGAGGTGAGCCATCGCCTCGATGCCCGTCTCGCGCTTGATGTGCGTGACGATCTCGATGGTCTTCTCCCGGGTCGAGCCGCCGGCCCCGTAGGTGACCGAGACGAAGGTGGGCTGCAATTCCCCCAGCTCGCCGATGGTGTGCTCGAGCTGCTGGGCCGCCTCGTCGGTCTTCGGGGGAAAGAACTCGAAGGAAAACGTCCGCCCCCGCGCCAGTAGATCGTCGATCCGCATCTATCCATGCTATAAACTAGAGCGTAGTGGCCGCAACATGGTCGAACTGCACATCAACGGTTCGAACCTCCAGGCCGACGTGGAGCCGGAGCGCAGCCTGCTCAGCGTGCTGCGTGACGAGCTCGACCTGACCGGCGCGAAATATGGCTGCGGGGAAGGGCAGTGCGGGGCCTGCACGGTGCTGCTCGATGGGGTGGCGGTGCGGTCCTGCGTGACCCCGGTCCGGGCGGCGCTCGGCAAGAAGATCACGACGATCGAAGGTTTGGAGCAGAACGGAAAGCTGCACCCGCTCCAGGAAGCGTTCCTGAAGGTGGAAGCCATGCAGTGCGGCTACTGCACGCCGGGGATGATCCTGGCCGGCGTCGCCCTGCTCCAGAAGAACCCGAAGCCCAGCGAAGCGGAGATCGTCCGCCACATGGACGGCAACATCTGCCGCTGTGGGACGTACCCGCGCATTGTCGCCGCGGTTCGGATGGCGGCGAAGGCTCTATGACCATGGAACCGGAACGCTACGAACTCCAGGCCGGCCCCGCTTACCACTTCGAGCTGGACCGCCGGGGATTCTTCCAGGTTCTGGGCGGCGGGATCCTGGTCATTCTGACCCTCGAGGAAGCCTCGGCCCAGGAGTCCGGCCGGCGCTGGCGCGGATCGGGCGCAGCGCTGCCGCAGCAGCTCGGCGCGTGGCTCCACATCGCCGAAGACGGCGCCGTCACCGTCTACACCGGCAAGGTGGAGGTCGGCCAGAACGCCCGTACTTCTCTTACCCAAGTGGTGGCCGAGGAGCTGCGTGCGCCGCTCGAACGCGTGCGCCTGGTGATGGGTGACACCGACTTGACGCCGTATGACATGGGGACCTTCGGCAGCATGACCACGCCGGTCATGGTCCCGCGGCTGCGCCAGGTGGCCGCCACCGCCCGCGAGATGCTGCTCGACCTGGCTGCCGAAAAGTGGAGCGCTCCGCGCGGCGACCTGGTGGCTGAGGCCGGCAAGATCCGCAACCCCAAGACCGGCCAGTCCGCCGAGTTCGGCCAGCTCACCCAGGGGCAGAAACTCGCCAAGACCATTCAGGGCGACGTCGCGATTACGCCGGCGACCGAGTGGAAAATCGCCGGCCGGCCGGTGACGAAAGTGAATGGCCGGGACCTGGTGACCGGCAAGCACCGCTTCACCCCCGACGGCCGGCGTCCCGGAATGCTGTACGCGCGGGTGCTGCGCCCGCCGGCTTTTGGCTCCACGCTGGTCTCGCTCGACACACGGAAGGCCGAGGAGCTGGGCGCGACCGTGGTCCGCGATGGCGATTTCATCGGCGTGGCCGCGCCCCAGGCGCTTGTGGCCGCACGAGCGCTGGCCGCGCTCGAGGCGGAATGGAAGACCACGCCGCAGCCCTCGGCGCGCGAGCTGTTCGATCTGCTCAAGAACGGCGGCGCCGGCGCCGCACAGGGCGGCACGCGCATCGGATCGATCGAGGAAGGCCTGGCCGCCGCGGACCGCACCCTCGATCAAACCTACACGGTGGCCTACATCGCCCACGCCCCGCTCGAGCCGCGCGCCGCCGTCGCCGAGTGGAACGATGGGAAGCTCACCGTGTGGACCGGCACCCAGCGCCCGTTCGGCGTGCGCAGCGAGCTGGCCCAGGCCTTCGGCATGCCCGAAGAACGCATCCGTGTGATCATGCCCGACACCGGCTCCGGCTATGGGGGCAAGCACACCGGCGAGGCAGCCCTGGAGGCCGCGCGACTAGCCAAGGCCGCTCGCAAGCCGGTGAAGCTGGTATGGACCCGCGAGGAGGAGTTCACCTGGGCCTACTTCCGCCCGGCCGGCGTGATCGAGGTCAAAAGCGGCGTGCGCCACGACGGTACGATTACCGCCTGGGAGTTCCACAATTACAACTCGGGCGCCTCAGCCATCCGCACGATGTATGACATCCCGCACCAGCGGATCGAGTTTCATCCCGCCAAATCACCCCTGCGCCAGGGATCGTACCGGGCGCTTGCCGCCACCGCCAACCACTTCGCCCGCGAGAGCCACATGGACGAAGTGGCCCACCTGGTGAAGATGGACCCGCTCGAGTTCCGGCTGAAAAACCTGAAGGATGCGCGGCTCAAGGCCGTGCTCGAG
>JACQDI010000133.1 GCA_016201195.1 Acidobacteriota bacterium
CAGCGGTTAACCCGGCCGCTCTATCGGGCTCCGGGGGCGAGCGAGTGGAAGGCGATTTCCTGGGACGAAGCGCTCGACCGCATGGCGCGGCTCATCAAGAAAACGCGCGACGCCGGATTCGTAGAAAAAGACGAGCAGGGGCAGGTCGTGAATCGCGCGGCGAACCTGGCCATGATCGGCGGCTGCACCGACACCAACGAGATCAACTACCTGCTCGGCAAATTCCGTTTCGCGCTGGGCGTAGTGGCCTACGAAAATCAGGCGCGACTTTGACACGGCCCCACGGTGGCCAGTCTGGCCGCCACCTTCGGACGCGGGGCGATGACCAACGGCTGGACCGACGTGGCCAACGCCGACGTTGTCCTGGTGATGGGCGGCAACCCGGCTGAGAACCATCCCGTCGGCTTTCGCTTCGTGATGGAAGCCAAGCGCACGCGCCACGCGAAGCTGGTTACGGTAGATCCCCGGTTTAACCGCACGGCGGCGGTCTCAGACCTTTACGTGCCGATCCGCGCCGGCAGCGACATCGCGTTCCTGGGCGGGTTGATCCACTACGCGTTGAGCGAGGGTCTTTACCAGCGTGAGTATGTACAACTCCATACCAACGCATCCTTTCTGGTTCGCGAGGGCTACGGGTTCGAAGAGGGGCTTTTCTCGGGCTGGAGCGAGGAGAAAAAGGCTTACGACAAGTCAAGCTGGGGCTACGAGCTGGATGGCGCTGGGTTCGCCAAGGTGGATCCCGCGCTCGAGCACCCCAGGTGCGTCTTTCAGATCATGAAGAAACACTACTCACGCTACACACCGGAGGCGGTGGCCGGGATCTGCGGGTGCTCGGCCGAGGAATTCCGGAAGGCGGCGGCCATCATCTGCTCTACGGGAAAACCGGACCGGCAGGGTACGGTCCTTTATGCCTTGGGTTGGACCCAGCACAGCCACTCCGTGCAGTTGATACACGCAGCGGCGATGCTGCAACTGTTGCTTGGCAATATCGGCATGCCGGGCGGGGGCATCAACGCCCAGCGCGGGCACTCGAATATCCAGGGCGCAACGGACATGGGCGCCTGGAACTTTCTGCCCGGCTACCTGCGCATGCCTCGGGCCCACCAGCAGTCGCTCGCGGATTATCTGAAGGAAACGACGCCCAAGCCGCTGCGTCCCAACGCGATGAACTACTGGGCCAACACGCCGAAGTTCATGGTGAGCCTGCTGAAGGCGTACTACGGCGAGCGCGCCACCAAAGAGAACGGCTTCGGATACCACTACCTTCCCAAGCTCCCCGAGTCGGAGGATTACAGTTGGGGCTACATCTTCGATCGCATGCTCGGGGGCCAGGTGGAGGGCCTGATCTCGTTCGGCATGAATCCGGTGGCGAACGGCCCGAACACTTCCAAGATGCTGGCGGCGCTCTCGAAGCTGAAGTGGCTGATCGTCGCGGAATGCTTCGAAACCGAAACGGCGGCTTTCTGGAAGGCCCGTGAACTCGCCGAAAAATATTATCCCGGGGCGCGGGGCTCGACGGCGATCCAAACCGAGGTTTTCCTGCTGCCGGCCGCCTGCTTCGCTGAGAAAGACGGCGCGTTTGTCAACTCGTCGCGCTGGGTGCAGTGGAAACATGCGGCGCTCGACCCGCCCGGCGAGGCCCGACGGGACCAGGAGATCATCGCGCGCCTGCTGCTGAAGATCCGCGAGCTATATCAGAAAGAGGGAGGCGCCGCGCCCGAGCCGCTGTTGAGCATGGCCTGGAACTGGCAAAACCCGTTCAGCCCGGCGCTCACCGAGGTCTCCCGAGAAATCAATGGGCGAAGGACCACCGGGCAACAAGTGGCCGGGTTCGGCGAGTTGGCCGACGACGGCTCGACCGCCTGCGGGAACTGGCTCTACTCCGGATCGTTCACCGAGGCCGGCAACATGATGGCCCGCCGCGGGCAGGAGGATCCGACCGGGCTGGGCCTGTATCCGAATTGGTCGTGGAACTGGCCCGCCAACCGCCGCGTGATGTACAACCGCGCGTCAGCCGATGCGGCTGGAAAGCCGTGGGACCCCTCGCGGCCGCTGCTGCGATGGAACGGGAAGGCCTGGATTGGCGACGTGCCCGACTACAAGGTGGATGCGGCGCCGGAAACCTTCGGCGCCTTCATCATGCTGCCGGAAGGGGTCGCCAAGCTTTACGCCGCCGACTTCGTCGAGGGGCCGCTGTCGGAGCATTACGAGCCGGTTGAATCGCCGGTGGAAAACGCGCTCCATCCCAAGGTCGGCTCGAATCCCCTGGCCAAGATCTTTCACTCCGATCTCGATCGAATCGGCTCGTCGAAAGACTACCCCTACGTATGCACTACCTACCGGCTGACCGAGCATTTCCATTACTGGACGAAGCACCTTGCTCCCAGCTCCGAGTTGCAGCCGCACTTCTTCGTGGAACTGCCTGAAGCGCTGGCGCAGGAGAAGGGCATCCGCAGCGGCGATTGGGTGCGTGTCCGCTCGGCGCGGGGTATGGTCGAGGGCCGCGCCATGGTCACTCGCCGCATGCGCGGCCTTCAGGTGGGCGGGAAGACTATCTACCAGATCGGGCTGCCGATTCACTGGGGATTCATCGGGCGCGTGACGGGACCACTGGTGAATAACCTCAGCCCGAGTGTGGTGGATCCGAACTCGGGGACGCCGGAGTATAAGGGGTTCCTGGTGAACATTGAGAAGGTATGAAAACCAAGTCAAAAGTCAAATGGCAAAAGTCAAAAGTCAAAAGTGAAACCCTCCTGGTTTCGCGGGCCATTAAGAAAAGCCGCGGCACAGCCGCCTCCATACTTTTGACTTTTGACTTTTGCCATTTGACTTTTGACTTGGTTTTGGTTTTATGAGCGCCCCTGTAAAATCCGTCTCCGCGTCCGCCGGCAATGGTCCCGCTCCCGGCGCGACGCGCGCCGTGCACACCGTCGCGAAGCTGATCGACACCTCGACCTGCATCGGCTGCAAGGCGTGCGAGGTGGCTTGCCAGGAATGGAATGACCAGCCGTTTACAATCGGCGCCTTCGAGGGAACCTATCAGACGCTGCCGGATCTCGCTCCCAATTTCTGGAACCTGATCAAATTCCGCGAGCGCGAAGAGAACGGAAATCTTGCCTGGCTGATGGCGAAGTACCAGTGTATGCACTGCGTGGATCCGGGCTGCTTGCGGGCGTGCCCGGCTCCCGGCGCAATCGTGCAGTACGGCAACGGCATCGTCGATTTCAATTCTGAGAACTGCATCGGGTGCGGCTATTGCATGACCGGCTGCCCGTTTGACGTGCCCAAGCTCGACCAGAAGACCAAGAAGGTTCACAAGTGCACGCTGTGCAGCGACCGCGTCAGCGTGGGTCTCGAGCCGGCCTGCATCAAGGCCTGCCCCACCAACTGTCTGAGCTTCGGCACCCGCGAAGACCTGCTGGCGAAGGCGGACGCGCGTGTAGCGGCGCTCCAGGCGGACGGGCGGAAGGGCGCGGGCATCTACAACCCATCGGGGGTCGGCGGCACCCACGTGGTCTATATATTGGCGCATGCCGGCTACCCGGAGAACTACGGCCTGCCGAGGGATCCGACGATCCCCTGGACGGTAGCGCTGTGGAAAGGCCCGCTGAAATGGATAGGAAACATGGTCCTGCTGGGGGGCATCCTGGGAACGTTCTTTCACTACGTGCGCTACGGCCCGCGGAGGTACAAAGATGTCTCCGAATAATCCACAGGTCAACCGC
The DNA here is from genome assembly GCA_016201195.1 of Acidobacteriota bacterium. Lineage (GTDB taxonomy): Bacteria > Acidobacteriota > Terriglobia > Bryobacterales > JACQDG01 > JACQDI01. The sequence continues at coordinate 3,726 of JACQDI010000133.1, forward strand.
TTCAGCCTGGCCGAGCGGGTCACCCACTGGCTCGTGGCGCTGAGCTTTCTCTACGCTGCACTGACCGGCTTGGCCTTGTGGTCGCCGCGGCTCTACTGGCTGGCCACCATGTTCGGCGGCGGGACGACCGTGCGCGGCTGGCATCCCTGGGGCGGCGTGGCGTTTGCCGCCTTTTTCGCGGTGATGTTCCGCAGGTGGCGGCGGCAGATGGCGCTGGACGGCGACGATCGGCGCTGGCTGCGGCTGGCCCACCGTTACGCGGTGCACGAAGAAGCGGGCCTTCCGGAGGCGGGACGCTTCAACGCGGGACAGAAGGCGCTGTTCTGGATGCAGGGGACGGCGCTGCTGCTGCTGGTCGCGAGCGGCGTGGTGCTGTGGTGGCCGGAAGCGATGCCACGCGCGCTGCGGCTGGCGGCGGTGCTGCTGCATCCGGTGGTGGCCGTGGTTTCGATCGCTGGGCTGATCGTCCACATCTACATGGGGACGGCGGCGGTGCCGGAGGCGTTTCGAGGGATGATCCAGGGATGGGTGCGCCCGGGCTGGGCGGCTTCGCACCATCCCAAGTGGTATCGCGAAGTCCGCGGCCGGTGACGCCATGTGGCTTAAGCGCGCCGCGCGGGCGCGGGAACTTGCCGAGCGCTATCCGGCCACGCGGGAGATCCTGCTGTTTTACGCCGGGCTCGCCGAGTGGCAGGCGACGGCAACCGGGTCGCCCGAGCAGTTGCTGCCGGAGTTGGTCGAGTTGGTGCTGTGCACCGGGCCGGCGGCCCTCCAAGAGGCCGCCCGCGGTTTGACCCGCTTGCCGGAGCTCCATGCGCCGCCGCCGCTTGATTTTTTCGCCCGCGCCGCGCGCCAGCCGTCCGCCATCTCGCAGCAGTGTCCGGAGTGCGGCAAGGCCCCGCAAGCGGGCTGCCTGCGTCCGGAAGGCGACGGTCTGGCGCTGGAACTGGTCTGTTCGCTCTGCTTCGGCCGGTCGCCGTTCCCCCGTGCGCGCTGCCCGGCCTGCGGGGAATCGGGCGAAGGGCGCCTGGTTTTCTACTCTGCGCCGGAGTTTGTGCACCTTCGAATCCAGGCCTGCGAGACCTGCCGCGCGTATTTGCAGTTGGTGGACCTGAGCCGCGAGCCGGCCGCCATCCCCGAAGTGGACGAACTGGCCGGGCTGCCTCTTGACCTGTGGGCGCAGCACCAGGGCTACCACAAGATCCATCGCAACCTCGCCGGAGTGTAAGTGGTGGGCCGCGTTACGGGCGGCCTTCGCGCTACACTAGAAGTCTCGAAGCATTTCACGCAAAGACGCAAAGACCGCAAAAGATTTCATTCGGCTTTCTTTGCGTCCTTTGCGGGCTTTGCGTCTTTGCGTGAGACTCTCATGTTCCAGCGCGTGATCTGGATTGTGCTCGACAGTGTGGG
>JACQDI010000987.1 GCA_016201195.1 Acidobacteriota bacterium
ACGTTCACGTCCTCATCCACCACCACGATGCACTTGGTGAACATGGCCTGGCCGAGCCCCCAGATCGCCGACATCACCTTGCGGGCGTGGCCCGGGTAGGACTTGCGGATGGAAACCAGCATCAGGTTGTGGAAGATGCCCTCGGCGGGCATGTGCAGGTCGATGACCTCGGGCAACTGCAGGCGCATCAGCGGCAGGAAGATCCGCTCGATGGCGTTGCCCATGTAGTAGTCTTCCATAGGCGGCGGCCCGACGATGGTCGTGGCGTAGATGGGATTTTTGCGGCGGGTCACGCAGGTGACGTGGAAGACGGGGTAGTCGTCTTCGAGCGAGTAGAAGCCGGTGTGATCGCCGAAGGGGCCTTCGGTGCGCAGCTCGCCCAGCGTGAGGTAGCCCTCGAGCACCATCTCGGCGTTGGCGGGCACTTCGAGGTCCACGGTTTCGCATTTCACCATCTCCACCGGCTCGGAGCGCAGGAAGCCGGCGAAGAGCATCTCGTCCAGGTCGGGTGGCAGAGGCAGAACCGCCGAGAACATGGTGGCCGGGTCGGACCCGATGGCGACGGCCACCTCCATGCGGGTGGAGCGGCCCTCCTTCAGCGCGCGGCGGTAGTGTTCGGCGCCCTGCTTGTGGGTCTGCCAGTGCATGCCGGTGGTCCGCTCGTCGTATACCTGGAGCCGGTACATGCCGCAGTTGCGCTTGCCGGTGTCGGGGTTGCGCGAGAAGACGAGGGGCAGCGTGATGAAGCGGCCGCCGTCCTGCGGCCAGCATTTCAGAATCGGGAAGTCCAGGAGCGAGAAGTTGTCGCGGAGAATGACTTCCTTCGACGGGCCGTCCCGCACCGAGCGCGGGAAGAACGACCCCATTTCGGCGAGCTTGGGCAGCATTTTGAGCTTGCCCACCAGTCCCTGGGGCGTCTTCATCTCGAGGTATTCCGAGATGCGCGCGGCGATTTCCTGGATCGAGCCGACTTCGAGCGCCAGCTCCATCCGGCGGCGGCTGCCGAAAAGGTTGATGGCGACCGGTATGTCGTACCCCTTGGGACGCTCAAACAGCAATGCCGGCGCTCCTTTCTTCACCGCGCGGTCAGCGACCTCGGTGATTTCGAGGATGGGATCGACCTCGGCGGAAACGCGCTTCAGCTCGCCTTCCCGGTCTAACGTTTTCAGAAAATCGCGAAGATCCTGGTAGGCCACGGCTATTCCTCAGCGGCGATTGCCCAACGCGCTATCATGGTTCCTTGTTTGTACTATACTTTCCTCCCCATGTCCAAAACCGCATTTGTCTTCCCCGGGCAAGGATCGCAAGCGCCCGGCATGGGGCGCGAGCTGGCCGAGCATTTCGCTTGCGCCCGCGAGGTGTTTGAGCGCGCTGACGCCGCCCTGGGATTTCCGCTTTCGCGGCTCTGCTTCGAGGGACCCGACGAGTCGTTGAAGCTCACCGAAAACACCCAGCCGGCAATTCTGACCTGCTCGGTGGCCGCGTGGGCCGTGCTGCGCGAAAAGGGGATCCGGCCGGATTTCGTGGCGGGGCACAGCCTCGGCGAATACTCGGCGCTGGTGGCGTCGGGCGCGCTGGAATTTGAGGACGCAGTGAAGCTGGTGCGGCGTCGGGGACAATATATGCAGGAAGCGACCCCGGCCGGCGTGGGGGCCATGGCCGCGTTGTTGGGGCTTCCGAACGGAGCGCTTGACGGCATCTGCGCCCAGGCGGCGCAGGGCGAGGTCGTAGCGCCGGCCAACCTGAATTCCCCGGACCAAGTGGTGATCGCCGGACACAAGGCGGCGGTGGAGCGGGCGGTGGCGCTCGCGCAGCAGGCCGGCGCCAAACGGGCGGTGATGCTGGCGGTGAGCGCGCCCTTCCATTGCCCGCTGATGCTACCGGCCCAGCAACGCCTGGCCGCGGACTTGGCGGAGGTGGCGTTCCGCAACTTGCAGGTCCCGCTGGTGAACAATTTCGCCGCGCGGGAGGTGCGCGCGGCGGCCGAAGCGAGGCAGGGACTGATCGATCATGTTCCGAACCCGGTGCGCTGGGAGGCATCTATCCGGCGGCTGGCCGCGCAGGGGGTGACGCACTTTATCGAGGTCGGCCCGGGCCGCGTGCTGACCGGCTTGCTGCGCAACATCGACCGGTCGCTGAAGGGGTCCAACGTGGAGGACCTGAAGAGTTTGGAAAAACTATTATGAACAATCGTGTAGCCCTCGTAACCGGCGCGAGCCAGGGGATCGGACGGGCGTGCGCGCTGCTGCTCGCCCAGCACGGGGCGCGGGTGGTGGCCGGGGCCCGGCAGGTGGAGAAACTCGAGCAGTTGGTGGTTGAGATCCGCGCCGCCGGCGGTCACGCTGCCGCGGTGCCCCTCGATGTCACGTCCGAGGAGTCGATCTCCACCGCGTTTCGCCAGGCCGAGGCGGTGTTCGGCAAGGTGGAGATCCTCATCAACAACGCGGGCATTACCCGCGATGGCCTGGTGATGCGCATGAAGCGCGAGAACTGGGACGCCGTTATACAGACGAACCTGACGGGGGCGTTCCTGTGCATCCAGCAGGCGCTGCCGGGCATGGTGCGCGCGCGCTGGGGCCGCATCGTGAACATCTCCTCGGTGGTCGGCGAGATGGGCAATCCCGGGCAGGCCAATTATGTCGCTTCCAAGGCCGGCCTGATCGGGCTCACCAAGTCCATCGCCCAGGAGGTCGCCTCGCGAAACATCACCGTGAACGCCGTGGCCCCGGGTTTCATCCAGACCGCCATGACCGAGGCGCTCGACGAGAAGGCGCGCGAGCGGCTGCTCCCGCTGATCCCGCTGGGACGCATGGGCACGGACCTGGACGTCGCGCACGCGGTGCGGTTTCTGGTGAGCGACGAGGCGGCGTATATCACCGGGCACGTGTTGGACGTCAATGGCGGGCTGCGGATGTAGCGAGTGGCGCAGGTGTGGTCGCTCACTGAAAGCCCCTTCGCCAGTAGCGATACGCCTCAATCCACTCGGCGCCCGCCGGCGGTGGTGATGGTAAGGGGAGATCCAGAAGGGAGATCGTCTGCCGCTTCCTGCCGCGCTTGCAGACAGCGACAATTTCCTCCTCCCCGGCCATATCGACGCTTTCCACCGTTATCGCGATTCCAAGGATCTCGGTCTCAAACGGCAGCCGGAGGTTGTCCTCGATCATCGTGTACAGTCCCGTAGCCTGTTCCGATTCGTTGTAAGCGTCTACGGTCGCTTCCTCGACGAGCGCATCGAGCCGAGCCTTGCTCAAACGAAGCGTGCCGCGTTTCCTCGCGCTACCCATAACAACCTCCGCCCGCCCCCTGGCGGTCCGCCTCCTTCAGGGCGCTCGCGACCAGTGACCTCCACTCAGGAACGAATTCATCGACAAAGTCCTGCGGGAATGCCTGGCGTTCATGAGACGCACGCTTGCCGCGAGGTTGCCCGGAGGCGCCCCGCAGCCAAGTCACTATGGCGTTGCCGGCAGCCTCGGCCGGAAAATCAGGGGCCCAGGCGAGGAGGTCGTCACCCTCTTTGTCCCGGCACCGGTACAGGCCGAGCACAAGACCTTTGCAGACCTCGAGCGCCGCGGACGGCAGACCGAGGCCCATCTTGTTTTCCATGTCTTCCAAGAAAGGTTGCACCACTTCCTCCAGGAGCTCGAAAGCCGCGTCCGTCGGCTCCGTGTAGCCCCACGAGTGGCGGCCGGCGCGCCCGCTGAGATCCTCCAGGCCAAGTTGCCGGACCGCATCCTCTACTTCGCCGGCAACGTCTTCGAAGAACGCTTCGCAGAGCACAGATTCAGCGATCTGCTCGGCCTCGGCGCGCAATTCCGGGTGCGCGGCCACGAGTCTGGCGATCACTTCAAGAGCCTCCCCGTGCTTAAGCCGATCCAGGCGATCCAGTATCGGCAGTTTCGGATCTACCTTTTGAGGCACCCGGGGCTTGCGTCTTCTCGGCATCAAGTTCGCGTCCCGCCGTGTTCGGATTGCGGACATCCTCCACTCAGCGGTTTCCAAGATCATAGCAGCATGTAATTGTAATCTTGGTAATCTGCTCTGAGCGCACAGGGCGCGTCCTCTGCTAGCATAGAAGAAACGCCTTGCGCCCGTAGCTCAGTTGGATAGAGCGTCTGGCTACGAACCAGAAGGTCGGGTGTTCGAGTCAC
>JACQDI010000988.1 GCA_016201195.1 Acidobacteriota bacterium
CATGGCCATGGGCATGGCCGGCTGGTTCCTCGACGGCCCCGAGAAACGGTTGGGCACGATGTATACCCGGCAGGCGCCCCTGAAATTCGCCGTCAACCCGCGCCTGGAAACTTACCAGGGCCGGCTGGCGATTCTGGTCGACGGCAACTCCGGATCCACCTCGGAGGTCCTCGCCGGCGGGATGAAGGACTTGGGTCGCGCACGCATCTTCGGCACGCGCACCGCCGGGGCCGCGCTGCCGTCGGTGTTCGAGAGGCTCCCCAACGGCGACGGCTTTCAGTATGCCATCGCCAACTGCATCTCCGAGGGGGGCAAGCCGCTGGAAGGCATCGGCGTGATTCCGGATGTGGAAGTGCCCCTGAGCCGCGACGCTTTGCTCCAGGGGCGGGACCCCGTGGTCGACGCGGCCGTCGATTGGATCCGCAAGAAAAAGGAGACACCATGATTTGCTGGAGCCTGAGTTGCTCAAAAATGCTTCGCTTTGTTCTGTTGCCGGCCGCCCTGATGGCTGGAGCAGCAGCCGCTGCCTCTGAGGAAGCCGCGCCGAAGGCCGAGGCCATCCTGGACAAGTACCTCGAGGTCACTGGCGGCAAGGCCGCCTACGCGAGGCTGACCAATCAAGTCTCCACCGGCGCCATGGAGTTTGTCGGCAAAGGAATCAAGGCGACCCTGACCTCCTACAAGGCCAAGCCCCGCAAGAGTTACAACATCATCGAGATCGAGGGCATTGGCAAAATCGAGCAGGGCGCCGACGGGGAAATCGCCTGGGAAAAATCGGCGATTCAGGGCCCGCGGGTGAAAGAAGGCGAAGAAAAAGCCGCCGCTCTGCGCGACGCCGCGTTCAACGCCCCTTGGCGCGAGCAGTACACCAAGGCCGAGTTGGCAGGCGCCGAGACCATCGGCGATCAGGCCTGTTACAAGCTGGTGCTGACCCCTAACGAGGGCAAGCCGGAAGCCCGCTACTACGACAAGAAAACGAATCTGCTGGTGAAGGTCACCAAGACGGTCAAGAGCCCCATGGGGGAGATTCCGGCGGAGATCCTGCTCAGTGACTACAAGACCGTCGACGGCATCCTCATCCCGCACAAAGTGACGCAGCGGGCGATCAGCCAGGAATTCGTCATCGTGCTCGACAAGATCCAACACAATGTGGAAATGCCCCCGGACCGCTTCGAGCCGCCCGCGGATGTCAAGGCCCTGGCGGCCAAGGCCAAAGGCGCGAAATGAGCCAGAACCAGATCGGCAGTTACTTACAAGAGAAACTGCGCGGCCGGGAACTGACCGACGAAATCCGCAACGAGGCCATGCGGTCGGGGCCGCAGCCGCCGGGCACGCGGGTGCTGTACGCATCGCTCACGCGGGATCCCGGCGCGCCGGACGTCTACTACGTAGCCGCCGATGTGGAGGGCCGTCCGAGCCTGCTGCGCTGCGGGCCGTCGGCTGTGGAAGCGCAGCCGTTCGCCCCGCTCGACCGTGCCGCGATCCGGCATTTTGCCGAAAACATCGACCGCTCGTTTCTTCCCCGTCCCCAGAAGGACCGGCCCGCCGTAGCCACCGGAAACCGCCACCCGGAGATCTCGCTGCCGGCCGCCTTCGACGCCTTCGGCCGCATCCTCGCGTCGCGAGGCGTCAACATGGCGAGCACGGTCCAGCTCTCGGCGACGCGGGAGATGACCACGGACGCGCGCCTCGCCTCCCGCAGCGGCGACAACCCCACCGAAATCGGCCACACCCGGGTTTCCATCGAGCACCTCTACCATGCCGGCCTGTGGGCGGCGATCCGCGCCGGCTGGAGAGCGGGCTACAACGCCGAAGCCGACCACTTCATCATCAGCGGGGCAAGCGAAAGCGAGATCGCCCACTCCATCGGCCAGACGCGGGAGGCGATCCACGCCGCCGCCGGCTATACCAAGTTCACCACCGACACCTCGCGCCTGTTTCGTCTGGAGGCCGACCCGCGCCACCCGCGGGCGTGGAGCGAGGCCGAGGCGGAAGCGGAATTCGACCGCCTCCTCCAGCCGGAGGAACGCTCCTGGGTGCTGAGCGAGTTCGGCCGCCCGTTTTCCATCGCCGGCCGCACCTACGCCTTTAGCCCACCGGAGATCCGCCGCCTGGCCGTCAAGTTCAGCCAGAGCCTCAAGCTGAACGAGGAGCTGTACGACTACATTCAGAAGACCAAGCGGGAAAGCGGCCGCGCGACCGATTTTGACTTTGAGCCGTCGATCGACGAGGCGGAAACACTGACCACCGCGCGCGAGATGATCTTCTACATGCACTGGCTCGCCGCGCGAGGCCGCCGCGCTCAGCTCGTTCCGCCCAACCTGGGTTTCAAGAAGCGCCAGGCGTATCCCGAGACCGCGGCTGCGCTGGCCGAATACGTCGCCCACAAGATGTGGCCCGAGCTGCTGCCGCGTGTCGAGCGCGAGTTCGGCGGCCATC